>JAZQLT010000050.1:0-7221 GCA_045542815.1 Candidatus Scatosoma sp.
AGAAAGCTCTCCAAACAGACCACCCGCAAAGCCGTCGCGGTGTTCTTCACTTCGCTGTGTATCGTATTTATTTCCAGCGTGCTGCTCTCCGCCGTAACACAGGCGCCTGCACTGGACATCGTATATGAAACGGTAAGCGCAACGGCAACGGTCGGTTTAACGCGTAACCTTACCCCACTTTTAAACGTTTGGGGGAAGATCATCATCATTGCCACTATGTATTTGGGAAGAGTCGGCCCTATCTCGCTCGCCGTCGCTTTCCATTCCAAAAAAGAAACCACGAACAATATTCAATACCCCAACGAGGAAATTAGCGTAGGCTAAAAGGAGTTTTTTATGAGTATCCATAAATCTTATGCAGTATTCGGGCTCGGCAGATACGGACGTGCCGTTGCGGGAGAGCTTGTCAATAGCGGTGCGGACGTTTTGGCTGTAGATAACGACCCGTCCATCGTCAATTCCGCTATCGCGGATATCCCCTTTTGTAAATGCGCAGACGTTACCGATCCTGACGTCATTCAACAGCTCGGTATCGCGAATATCGATACGGTGATCATTGCTATGGCAAACAGCCTGGAAGCGACCGTTATGGCGATTATGCTCTGCAAGGAAGCCGGCGTTAAAACAATCATCGCAAAATGCGCCAATGAAACGCATGAAAAGATTTTCAGTAAGGTCGGCGCGGACAAAGTGGTTTTCCCCGAAAAGGAATCGGGCATACGCCTTGCGAAAAACATTTTAAGCTCGGGCTTCATCGACATCGTGGAATTGTCCGACGACGTTTCCTTGATTGAACTGGACGTTAAAGCCGAATGGGTGGGCAAGAGCCTGATCGATTTGGATTTAAGAAAAAAATACGCGCTCAACGTCATCGCTTTTCGGTGCGGGAACGATTTGCAAATCAATATCGACCCTTCCAAGCCGCTTGAAAACGATATGCAGCTCGTCGTTCTCATCAACCCTTCCAAGCTCAAAAAAATTAAATAACAAAAAAACGGGCAATCCATTGCCCGTTTTTTATTGCTCTTTTCTTACATAGAAATCATCTGCAAGGTTTCGTACAATTCATAGTTGAATTGCTTTTTCATGGAAACCGCTTCGATGATACCCATATCCATAATCCTATCATCACGAATACACACCGCGCGGTTGCCGATACCTTCGTTGAGCAGACGCACCGCTTTGTTCCCGAACTGCGCCGCAAGCATTCTGTCCGCCATGGTAGGCGAGCCGCCGCGTTGTACGTGCCCGATACAGGTAGGACGCACGGAGTGGGAAGTGTTTTCCTGCAATTTCTTTGCAAATTCTTCCGCGCCCATAACGCCTTCCGCTACGACGATAATATTCGAGTGCTTTCCGTTTGCTCTCGAACGGTCGATGCGCGCTACGATATCTTTCATGTTGAATTCAATTTCGGGAACGACGATAATTTCCGCACCCGACGCAATACCGCTATACAGCGCGATATCGCCGCAATGCCTACCCATAACTTCCACGACGGAAACGCGTTCGTGCGAAGTCATCGTATCGCGAAGCTTATTGATAATATCCAAGCAGGTATTTACCGCCGTATCAAAGCCGAGCGTATAGTCGGTATATTCCAAGTCGTTATCAATCGTACCGGGGATACCGATGGTAGGAACGCCGTACTGTTCGCTGAGCACCTTTGCCCCGCGGAACGAGCCGTCGCCACCGATAACGACCAAGCCTTCGATACCGTGCTTTTGCAAGGTTTCTACCGCTCTCTTCTGCCCTTCCGCCGTCGTCATTTCCAAGCATCTTGCCGTTCTAAGGCGCGTACCGCCGCACTGCACGATGTTGGAAACACTGCGCATTTCCATGGGAATCACGTTATCATCCATCAAACCCGCATAACCGCGTTCGATACCGAACACTTCCATGCCGTAATAGATACCCGAACGAACCACCGAACGAATCGCCGCGTTCATACCGGGAGCGTCGCCGCCGCTTGTCAATAAACCTATACGTTTCATATATCTTATCTACCCCTTCGTTGCTTTTCAACGATTTTTCCTTTCGTTATTACTTATTATACCAATTCTTTCTGAAAAAGACAAGTGTTTTTCCAATTTTTTTAAATAAGTTTTATGCAATTCTCCGGCAAAAAGCTGGAAAGCTCTGCCAAGAGCGCCTTATTCGGCGTTACTCTTTGCGAGCAACGCATTTTTTTGCCGTTTTGCACAAAGCAAACCTGCGTTTGCCCCGCGTAGTAGGAAAGCGTTTCCAAAAGCTCCTCTATGTCTTCGTCTTCCAGCTCGGAAACGTTGAGCCAAAGCGTGTTTTCCGCGTCCGCCTTTTCCGCCTTATGCACAGGCGCTACGGGCGCATATACCGCACTTTCCATCGCATAGACGGGCGAAGCAGCCTTGGGTGCGTCTTCTTCCAAGGTAAACTCTGTCATTTTATCCACGATGATCGCAGGGGCTTTGTCCTGTTCGATGCTCAATTTCCCCGAAAGCGATACAACCCTGTCGTTTTCCAAGAAATTGCGGATTTTTTCATACACCTTCGGGAAACAAACGCATTCGATCGTGCCGAACAAATCTTCCACCGTTACGAACGCCATAAACGTGCCGCTGCGGGTTTTCAGCTTCTTATAGGCGGAAATCATACCGCCCATCGAAACCTGCTGTCCGTCCGAAAGCTCGGTGTAGTTCTTCTCCCCGTCTTCCGTTTCCGTGTAGGCGTTGAGCATGGAGCAATTGAACGTCTTGTCCTTAAAATGCGGCAAGAACTTCTCAAACGGATGCCCGCTGACGTAAACCCCAAGCACGGATTTTTCCTTAGAAAGCTTTTCCATGGTTTCGTATTCGGGAATATTCGGATAGCGGATCTCTATCCCCTGTTCTTGAATAATCTCGCCGAATAGAGAAATCTGTGCGCCCGCTTTTTGCTTTTCCATGGCGTTGACGCGGGTGATGACTTCTTCATATACCGCCGCCACCTGCGAGCGGGCATACCCAAAGCAATCGAACGCGCCTGCATAGATCAAGCTTTCTACGATGCGCTTATTGATGAACTTACAGCAACGGAACACAAAATCGGAGAAATCCTTAAAAAGTCCGTTCTCGTTGCGTTCTTTAATAACTGCGGCAATCGCGTCCTGTCCCACGCCGCGCAGCGCGCCGAGCCCCACGCGGAGCCCGTCCCCTTCTACCCAGAAAATCTCTTTGGAGCGGTTGATATCGGGGGGCAAAACGGCGATGTTTTTTTCCTTCATGTACGTAATGTACTTGGAAACTTCTTCGATTTTATCAATACGGTCGTTTAAAATACCCGCCAAAAATTCTTTGGGATAAAAATGTTTCAGGTATGCCGTACGGTACGCAACGACTGCATACGCCGCCGCGTGCGATTTATTGAAAGCGTAGGAAGCAAAGCTTTCCATATCCGCAAAGATCTTCGCCGCCACTTCTGCGGGTATCCCCTTGGACGCACAGCCCGTAATCCCTTCTGCGGGCGCGCCGTAAATGAATTTATCTTTCTGCTCCATCAGCTCCTTTTTCTTCTTTTTCGACATGGCGCGGCGAACAAGGTCCGCTTGACCGAGCGAATAGCCTGCAAGCTGTTGGAAAATCTGCATAACCTGCTCCTGATAGACGATAACGCCGTAGGAGTTTTTCAAAATCGGCTCTAAATAGGGCGTATCGTAAACGATTTTATGCGGGTTATGCTTATTGTCGATATATTTTGGAATAAAGTCCATAGGGCCGGGGCGGTAGAGCGAAATCCCTGCGATGAGATCTTCCAAACAGGTTGGCTGAAGCTCTTTCATAAACTTTTTCATGCCGCCTTGTTCAAGCTGGAACACCGCGTCCGTATCCCCGGACGAGATAAGCTGATACGCTTCGGGCACGTCAAGCCCTATTTTGTTGAAGTCGATATCAATCCCCTTGCCTTCTTTGATATACTCCAAGGTGTTTTGAATATCCGTAAGCGTAGTGAGTGCCAAAAAGTCCATTTTTAGCATGCCCACGGCTTCGACTTCTTTCATGTCGAACTGGGTAACAATATCGTCGCCGTTTCGAGCCAAAGGCACGTTATCCGAAAGCACCTTATTACAGATTACGACGCCCGCTGCGTGTTCGGAAGTATTTTTAGGCATACCTTCGAGCTTTAAGCCCATGTCGATGACGCGGCGAAGTTCGGGATTGGTTTCATATACTTCGATAAACTCAGGGTTCTTCTTCTTTTTCTGTTCGGCAAGGTTCTTTTCGATATCCACCCGCTTTTCTTCCGGCAAAGACGGATCCGCGAGCTGTTTTTCGATCTTCGGGATTTTATGCCCCAACAGCTCTCCAATCGTGGATTTTCCGTCCATGAGCTTTGCCACTTTATCCGTTTCCGAATACGGCACGCCCATAACGCGCCCTACGTCCTTGATAACCGCGCGGGAAGCCAGCGTACCGAAGGTTTCGATCTGCGCCACGTTTTCGGGGTGATATTTTTCCCGCACATACTCGATTGTTTCGTATCTGCGCTTGGTGCAAAAGTCCACGTCGAAGTCGGGCATGGATACACGGTCGGGGTTCAGGAAACGCTCGAAGATCAAATCGTATTTCAATGGATCGACGTCGGTAATCCCGATTGCGTACGCTACGATACTGCCTACGCCCGAACCTCGTCCAGGGCCTACGGGTATCCCGTGCAGCCGCGACCAATTGATATAGTCCCATACGATCAAGAAATAGTCCGCAAAGCCCATCTTGATAATGATGCCAAGCTCGTAGTTCGCGCGCTCTTTGATCGTGTCCGTGATCTCGGCATAGCGCTTGGGCAAGCCTTCCCACGTGAGTCGGGTAAGATAATCCGGCGAAGACGAGCCGTCTTCGGGCTTGTACAAGGGAATGAGCGAAGTATCTCGAATGGGATCGCCCTTGGGAGTAAGGTCGAATACGGGTTCTTCGATTTTGTCCGCGATCACGCGGGTGTTGGTAACAGCTTCGGGTACGTAGTGGAAAAGTTCCATCATCTCGTCCCCGGATTTCATGTAGAACTCGTGTTCTTCAAAGCGCATTTTAGGATTTGCAAGCGTGGATTTTGTCTGAATACACAGCAAAATCTCGTGTGCTTCCCAGTCTTCCTTTTCAATATAATGCACGTCGTTGGTGGCGACGAGCTGAATATCCAGCTCCCGCGCGATCTTGATAAGATCGGGCAAAATCTGCTTCTGTTCGGGGATACCGTGGTCTTGCAATTCGATATAAAAATCTTCGCCGAAGACGTCCTTCATTTCTTTCGCCCAAGCCTTTGCGCCCTCGTAATCCCCGCGCAAAAGAAGCTGCGGCAATCTGCCCGCCAAACACGCGGAAAGGCAAATGACCCCTTCGGAATGCTGCTTGATTAAATCGTAGCTGATACGGGGCTTTCCACCGTAATAACCGTCGATAAAGGAAAGCGAATCGAGCTTGACGATATTCTTATACCCCGTCTTATTTTTCGCAAGCAAAACGATATGCTCGTTTTTGCCGGGGCGCTTATCCAAATGATTATCTACCGCATACAATTCGCAGCCGATGATATATTTAATTCCCTTCTTTACACATTCTTCGGCATAATACAAGGACGCGTACATATTCCCGTGGTCGGTGATCGCACAGGCGTTGATATTGTTCTTCACGAGATGGTCGATAAGATCGTCCACCTTCGCCGCGCCGTCCAAAAGGCTATATTCCGTGTGTAAATGTAAATGCACAAAATCCGTCATAATTCTTCCGTTCTTTTCTTATTTCTCTATTTTCTCGGAAAGCTCCATAAGCCTTCTCATGCGGTGGTTTAAACAACTCTTGCTGACTTTGAGATAATCCGCAAGCTCTTGCAAGCTCATAGAGGGGTGTTCCAGCCTTGCCGAGGCAAGGGCTTTCAAGTCTTCGCCGATATCGTTATACCCGCTCCATTTGGCAAGCTTTTCGATTGCCACCACCTGTTTCACTGCCGCGATTGCCGTTTTGTCCGCGTTGCCCGCCATACAGTTCTGCGCGCGATTGCTGTGGTTTGCTTTATCCCGCTTTTCCACCAGCGCAGAGAGCTTTTTTAAGGCGTTTTCCGCGCCGATAACCGCCAAAAAATCGGAAATCATCTCCTTGCTCTTGATATACACTACGAAAGTTTCCTTGCGCTCTATCAACCGCGGGATAATCTCTAATTGCGAAAGCAGCTCGCAAAAATCGCGCGCCGTCTTTTTCTCCGAAAACACGATTTCAAGGTGATATCCCGTCTTCGCGCTCTCGCTTGGCAGCGTACAGCTCCCGCCGCCTAAAAACGCGCCCTGCGCGTAGGCAATCTTACGGGAATCGTCGCCCGTGAGCGAAGCGGATATCCCTTCCCGAAGCCCGCCCGTTTTTTTGAGAAGCCCCAGCCCCCGCATCACTTCTTCCGCGCGCGCCGCGGGGCATTGCAACAAAAGCTTGTCCCGCCCGCTCATGCGGTCCATAGTAGCGTTGGTTACCGAAAGCTCGGCATTAAAAGCTTCCGCAAAAGCGGTCATGAAAAATTCCGCTACGTTCTCCGTTTCACTGACGATAAAAAAGCTGGGCGCGCCGTCTTTCACGCCGATAAAACCGCTCGTTCTGACAAACGCCGAAAGCGCGGCTTTTTTCTGCCCGTCGCTTTTGATCGCGGCGCGGCTGATGATCTCTTTTTTAATGTCCGTCGTAAAGCTCATATCTGTTTCTTATCTACGTCTCTTATATTCCGCAAAACGGAAGGTTGGATACCGTCCGTCAATATTGTCAATTCTATCCAGCGGGAAATTTATCCTTGCAAGCTGTTCTTCCACGAGCGTCTTATCCCCCACTCTTTCCTTGGAATGCGCGTCCGAATCGATGAGAAAGCGCGCGCCCGTCTTTTGCACGATCTCACAAAGCTCGTCGTCCGTTAAGTGCGTCTTTTTGGAGTTCAGCTCGATATACGTGCCGTGATCCGCGGCGCATTTCGCCACCTCCAAAGCGTCTGCGGGGCATTTATAATTTAGATGGGTGATTGCATCTACGGGATTATTCTTGATCGTGTTGATATACGCCAAGGTGTTGCGCCGTATAAGTTTTTGAGAAGGCTTGATAAGCTTGTCCGCGAGAAAATTCGCGCAGCCGTAGCCCCAAAAATCCGAGCATTTCCCATAATGTACGCAAACGTGCTTTCCACAAAGATACAAATCGAAATTTTCAAAATCCTCTTCCAGCAAATCCGTTCTGCCGTCCG
>JAZQLT010000051.1:0-7139 GCA_045542815.1 Candidatus Scatosoma sp.
TAACCTTGACTTCGATCAACGCTTCCACCAAAGAATCTTCCGCTTTTTCGCTGTTGATAATGGCGGTATATTTCACGAGCAAACCGCTGTTTTCCATCTCTTCGATACAAGCCTTCACCTGCGCTTCGTCCACGGAGAGCATCGCGGCGATTTTCTTGGGAGAAATGCGCGCGTCTTCCGTTAAAATATTCAAAATTTCCTTTTCTAATGCCGTCATGTTCGTATTCTCCTTGTAACAGAGTTAAAATATGTTTTCTAAAAATAATTGATCGTATCCCAGCGTTTCCACAAAATCCCGCGGGATAAACTTTACGTGGTTGAATTTCGCAAAGTTGAAAATATGCGTTTTTGTCAGCACGGGCGTAGGAATATCCAACGCTTGGCAAATCTCGATCAAGTAATCGAAAAAATGCGAGTACGTCAGCTTTTCTTTCAGCTCGTAAACGTATTGCTTTTGAATTTTGCCGTCCGTCATCAGCTTCGCCCAGATCCGCATACCTTTCTCCTTTTTATTTATACATCATTATACACTCTTTTTGCGAAAAAGTAAACCGTTTTAAAAGCTTTTTCGTATTTCCGTCATATTCGTGCACGGAAAAAAATAGAATACTTTTGTAAACCCTTACAAGGCGGGGGAAAAGCGTTTCTACAAAAACTCTCCTTTTTCCCCGCATACTTTGAAATTTCGACAAGCGAGAATTGCTATCATGGATAAAACAATGCGCACCCGCCCAAAAAAGAAAGATTTTCGGGGAATTTTCACCGTTACCGCCGTCCTTCTCGCCGCGCTCTTTCTCGTAGTCTCCACCTGCGTCTTTTGCGTGCAAAAAAGCAGGCAATCCGTGCAAACGGCGGGGACAGGTACGGGTTCAAGCCGTTCCTTGCCCATTTACTGTGTGGATACGCAGGAGAAAAAAATCGCTATCAGCTTCGACTGCGCTTGGGGAGTGGACTACACCGACAAGCTGCTTGATATCATGCAGAAAAACGACGTGCGCTGCACCTTTTTCGCCGTACAGTTTTGGGTGGAAAAGTACCCCGAATACGTGGAAAAAATTATCGCCGCAGGGCATGAAATGGGCACGCACAGCCGCACCCATTCGTATATGAGTAAGCAATCGGAAGAAAAAATCCGCGACGAGCTGACCACTTCTTCCGCCGCAATCGAAAAACTGACGGGACAAAAGGTAACCCTATTCCGTCCGCCCTACGGAGATTACGATAACCTGCTGATCGACACCTGCAACGCTATGGGAATTTACCCCATTCAATGGGACGTGGACTCTCTCGACTGGAAAAATCTATCGGGTACGGAGATTGCCATGCGCGTGATCAACGGCGCGAAAAACGGCTCGATCATCCTTTGCCACAACAACGGCTTACATACCGCCGAAGCCCTGCCTTTAATTTTTTCCACTTTGAAAAATAGAGGGTTTACCTTCGTGCCCATCAGCGAACTTATCTATAAGCAAGATTACGTCATAGACGCAAGCGGAAAACAGCATGCAAAGGGTTAAACGCGGACATGGTAGGCTCATTTTGACAATTTGATTACTTTTGGAGGTATAAAAATACTATGAATCACAATGCAGAGAAAAACAACAAGGTCTTTATTTTCGGAGAAATCGTCAGCGACGCTACCTTTTCCCACGAGGTTTACGGGGAAGGCTTTTACGAATTTTTCGTGCGCGTTATGCGGCTTTCCGGGCAAGCGGATATCCTGCCCGTTACGCTTTCCGAACGCTTGATCCAAGACGGCATGCTCGCAAAAGGGAAGAGCATTTGCGCGCTGGGACAGTTCCGAAGCTATAACAAAATCGAAAACGGGAAATCCCGCTTGATGCTGACGGTGTTCGTTCGCGAGCTGTTGGAAGAGCTGCCCGACCGCAACCCCAACAGCATTCTTTTAAGCGGCTATATTTGCAAACCGCCCATCTACCGTACCACGCCCTTTAACCGCGAGATTGCCGACGTGCTCGTCGCCGTCAACCGCGCGTACAATAAATCCGATTATATCCCCTGCATCGCGTGGGGGCGCAACGCTCGGTTCGTTAAAAATTTGAACGTGGGCGACCGTATCGCCATTTCGGGCAGAATTCAAAGCCGCGAGTATCAGAAAAAGCTCTCTGAAACGGAGACCCGCACGATGACCGCGTACGAAGTATCCGTTTCCAAGCTCGCCGCATTCGACGCAGGAGAAGAGTTTGATATCGACACCGAATTTGACCTGTATTCCCTGCAAAATAAAACCGACCCGTTGGCGGCGAACGCGGAATATTGAGAAAAAGAACGGCGAAAGCCGTTCTTTTTAATTTTTTCGGAAAGTAAAATCTATCCCTAAAATTTCAAACGCCATGATCGCCCCCATTCTAAACCCTTGGAAATACATTTCTCTCTCCGCATTGCATTTCCCCGCGCAACATTTCTCTTCAAAATCGCAAAATGCTTTCTTTTGCCTTTCGGAAAACGTCGCGTACAGATTTTCATAGGCTATTTTTTCTTCTTTTGAAACGCTTTGGTATTTAAATTCCAGTTCTCCGCTTTCTAATAAATCGTAGTATGTGCTTTCGATCAACGATTTCATTTTTATGTCCTTTTGAGTTAAATTCAATTTTTTTATATTATAATTGAGTTTAATTCAAATGTCAAGCAAAAAATAGGGTAACTGTGGTAAAATATTGAATATAATTCAAATAAAGGGGTTTTTATGAAATTTCACGAAAGATTGGCTTTGGAATTGAAAAACAGCGGTTTAACGCAAAAACAGCTTGCGGAAAAATTGAATATTGATAATTCCAACGTTACGAAATGGAAAAAGGGTGAAAACAGCCCTTCTTTGGACGTTTTTTACGAATTGTGTATTTTGCTCGACGTCAGCGCAGATTACTTATTGGGTTTAAGCGATTAAAAGGAGTTTTCTATGCCGATATCCAAAACGGATTTTGTCCGCGGATTACAATGCGAAAAAATGCTGTGGCTGGACGCGCACGCGCCTGAGCATAAGATTATCCCGCCCGAAGTACAGGCAAGGCTGGACGCGGGAAACGAGTTCGGGGATAACGCTATGGAGCTTTTCGGCGAGTTCGTGGAAACGACCACGCTCCGTGAAGACGGGCGGCTGCATTTTGCCGCTATGCTCGACAAAACCAAAGCCCTGCTTTTAGACGGTACGCCCGTCATCTGCGAAGCCGCGTTTAGCTGGTACGGAAATTTCTGTGCCGCCGATATCCTGAAAAGGGACGGAAACGGCTACGCGCTCTACGAAGTCAAAAACGCCTACGCGCCAAGACAGGAATTTATCACCGACCTTGGTTTCCAACGCCTGCTCCTTAGAAAGTGCGGCGTGCGCGTTACGGCTTGCCTGCTCGTTTTGCGGGGCGACGAACCACCCGAAGGCTATCTTGTCGGCGAGAGCATACCCGCCGAGCGCGAAGAGCTGCGCAGCCACAACGGGTTCACCTACAAAATCGCCGACGTAACCCAAGCCGCAAGGCAAGCGGAGCGGCTCGCGTCCGAGCGCATTTTCGAACTGGGTAAGCTCAAACGAAAGGACGCGCCCATGCCCGCGCTTACCGCGGGCGAGCAGTGTGAGAAACCTTATCGCTGCTGGTACTACGAATACTGTCATAAATAAATTCCCTGCGAGACTTTAAAAGTCTCGCTTTTTGTTCTATACGAAACGCTTTCCGCATACAATAAAACAGAGATAAAAAGCAAGATAAGGAGAGTTTGTATGAACGAAGAAATCGAATACGCCGAGATGCTGGAAATCCCCGTCTCCACGGTCAACGTAGTGCGAAAAAACCACCGCCGCAAGAAGCAAAAATACGTAGAAGAGCTTTCTTCCGCGCCCGAAGCGGAAAGCTTGCCGAGCGCGCCCTTGAAGGATTCCGTCATCGCGCAGGTAAACGATAGACTGCGTGATGAGCCGCAGGAAGCAGCGCTCCCCGAAGAACCGCTCCCCGAAGAAGGGCACTTGGACTTTGACCCCATTCCCGACCGCATCGATACGGTGCGCTTGTATTCCACCGATGAAACGGAATCCTTTTTCGAAGACCGTCTCAAACCGCAAGATTATGAATTGAACGACGAAAATGAAGGGGGCATGTACGAGTTCAAGCGCAAAAACCGCGGAGCAAAGGGCTTACGCATCGCGCTCGGCGTAGAATTTGCCGCCGCGTGCGCTTTGTGCGGGGCAATCTTCTTGACCAACGTATTTATGCCAAACAGCGCAATCAATACCTTCTTCCGCGCCATTTCTTCCGCCTCGCCGGCAGCCGCCGCGGATACGAGAACGTATCAGGACTTCGCGCTCTCTTCCGTCGTCAGCGAGCTTTCGGACGCAGAGCTTACTCTCTCACCCGCGGGAATTTTGTCCTTCACCGACGCCTGCTGCGTGTATTCTGCGGCAGACGGAAAGGTCTCGGAAATCACGCAAAACGCGGACGGCTCGTACTTGGTGAAGCTCACCTATTCCGACTCGTTCAGCGGGGTGATCAACGGCTTAGATCAGCTCTATTATGCAGTGGGGGACGAAGTGAAATGCAACGTTCCCTTGGGCTACACGGACGGCGAAGGTGAAGTGCAGGTAACGATGTATTCGGACGGAACCCTTCTCAACTGCTTCCAGCTCACGGAAGAAAACTGCCTTGCGTGGGTAGCGGCGCAAGAATAACCGAGCCGCCTATGTTCTCCAAATATAAAAAAGCGCAACGGCAGTCTCAGGACTGCCGTTGTGCGTATCCAAACACACGCAAGGAAAGCATGTTTAAAATACATCCGCTTTTCCTGCTCGTGGGGGTTTGGTACGCCTTTACGGGGGAGCTGTTTTTATTTGCGCTCGGCGCGCTCGTCGCCATTCAGCACGAGTGCGCCCACGCTTTTGCCGCCGCAAAGCTTGGGTATAAGCTCAATAAAATCGTGCTCATGCCCTTCGGAGCGGTGATTGACGGGGATCTTCGTGGAATTAGCTTTAAAGACGAGATTTTCGTTGCCGTTTGCGGGCCGTTATGCAATCTGCTGACGGCGGGTTTTTTTGTGGCGCTATGGTGGTTAGCCCCTACCATGTACGCGTTCACGGACACCGCGTGCTACTCTTCCTTGACCATTGCGCTCGTCAATCTTTTACCCGCTTACCCTTTGGACGGCGGACGTATTTTGAAATGCGCGCTTGCGCGCGCCTTTTTTCGCAAACACTCCAACGAACAAAAGGCAGAAGCTCTCGCCGAAAAAATCTGCCGTCTTTTGACCCTATTCTTTGCCATGTTGTTTTTGCTCGCCTTCACTCTTTTGTGCGTAAAGGGTTTGCCGAATTTCACTTTGCTTGCCTTTGGCGGCTTTCTGATCGTGGGAGCGCTTGGTAATCGGGATAAGCAAGCGGTGTATGCGAAAATGGATCTTTCCTGCCGCGACGCTTTGAAAAAGGGTACGGAGCTTCGGCGGGTCGCCGTCTTGGATACCTGCACCGTAAAAAACGCCCTGCGTTTTCTCTCCCGCGGGAGTTATCTCGTTTTGGAAGTCTATGACAAAAACGAAAAGCACCTGTTCGATCTGCCGCAGAACCGTTTGGCGGAACTGTTCTCCCTTGCCGAAACACCGTACGAAACCCTTGGAAATCTTTATACACGGGTAAATTCTACGCAAAAACTGTCTATTTTTGAAAAGAATCGCGCATAAAAAAAGAAAAACCCCTTGCAAAAGCGAATTTTATATGTTATACTAAAAGTCCGCGCATAGTTGAGCAGTCGGCGCAAAAACGATAAGGTTTTACACTGTTTATGAAAAAAGAAACGAAGAAAGAATGGTTTTTAGACCGTTACTGCAAACAGCAATTCGCGGCGCTCATAGAAGACGGGACACTCATCGAGTTTGCCTGCGAAAAAGAACCCCGCGGGGCTTGCGTGGGGAACATCTACAAAGGCAAGGTTACCAACGTACTTTCGGGCATGAACGCGGCGTTCGTAAACTGCGGTCTTGAAAAAAACTGTTATCTCGTCATGGAAGAATCTTACACCGATTATTCCAAATACGACGGTACCATGGTCGAGACGAACGAGAAAACGCCCCCTTTAAAGGAAGGCGATGAAGTCATCGTACAGCTCACCCAACCCGCCCGCGGAAACAAGGGCGCAAAGGTGAGCACGCACCTTTCCTTCGTCGGCAAAAATATCATTTATCTGCCCAATTCGGCGTTCCTTGGCATTTCCCGCAAGATTACAAACGAAGACGCGCGCGAAAAACTACTCAAAACCGCCGAGCATATGCGAGAAACGGATAGCGAAGGCTTTATCGTCCGTACGCAAGCGCCTTTTGCTACGCAAAAGCAACTCAAAACGGAAGCGGACTATCTGAAAAAACTGCACAGGGAGATGCTGGCTCTGGCAAAAAACGCACCCGTGGGCACACTCTTGTACGAAGATGAAGATTTGCCCATGCGCGTAATCCGAGATAGCTTCGGCGAAGACATTTCCGCTTTCCACGTGGGCAACGACGCTCTGTACCAAAGGCTGCTGCGGCTCGTTCGGCTGCGCGGGGATATTCCCGCTCGCAAGCTCATACACTACACGGGCGAATGCTCCATGATGGCGGCATACGGCATTTCCGCGCTCGTGTATGATTCCACCAGCCCCACCGTGCCGTTGGAAAACGGGGGATATCTCGTCATCGAGCACACCGAAGCGATGACGGTCGTGGACGTGAACACAGGTAGCTTTGTCGGCGACAACAATTTGGAAGAAACGGCGTTTGCCATGAACCTTGCCGCCGCAAGAGAGATTGCAAGACAGGTACGCCTGCGCAACGTCGGCGGGATCGTCGTGGTGGATTTTATCGATATGGCGGAAGAAGCGCATAGGCTCGCCGTTACCGAAGAGCTGCAAACGCACCTTTCGCGCGACCGCGCAAAATGCAACGTACTGCCCATGAGCGAGCTTGGCATTACACAATTCACCCGTAAGCGCATCGGAAGCGAAGTGCTTTCCTATCTCGTAAAGCCTTGCCCCCACTGCGGCGGAATCGGGCACGTACATAACGATATTTTTGTAATAACCCGTATCCGTGCGGAAATTTTGGACTGCTTTGCCAAAGGATATAACGCGGCGGTCGTGGAACTCAACGAAAAAATCATGAAGCAAATCGTT
>JAZQLT010000052.1:0-3733 GCA_045542815.1 Candidatus Scatosoma sp.
AATGCCCGTACCCGTTTCGATGCAAGGAACGGTAGCGTTTTCCACACACGCCTTGATGAGCCCCTCACCCCCGCGCGGAATGAGCGCATCGATATAGGCGTGTGCTGTCATCATTTCCGTTGCGCTCGCCCTTGAAGTATCCTCGACAATATTGATAAAATCGGGGTTGAGCTTGCAAGAAAGTAAGGCATTACGCATCGCTTGAACAATCGCAAAAGAGGAGTTGAACGCATCCCTGCCCCCTCTGAGCACACAAACGTTGCCGCTTTTAAAGCACAGCGCGCCCGCGTCCGAGGTTACGTTGGGACGGCTTTCGTAGATAATGCCGACGACCCCCAAAGGCACGCGTTTTTTCTGTACGGAAAGACAGTTGGGCAAAGTATATTCTTCCAGCGTTTTCCCGATCGGATCGGGGAGCGCCGCCACTTCGCGGATACCTTGCGCCATGGCAGAAATGCGCTTTTCGTTTAAAGCAAGCCGATCGATCATAACGCTGCCCAGCGTATTTTTCGCGTTTTCTACATCGACGGCGTTTGCGGACAGGATTTCGTCCTTTCTGCGTTCCAGCTCGTCCGCCATTTTCAAGAGTGCCGCGTTTTTAACGCTCGGAGATAAACGAGCCAAACCGCTCGCCGCCGCCTTTGCGTTTCGTAATATTTCCTGCGTTGTTTTCATATATAGCTCTCCCGATAGGTTGCGTCTTTAATGCCTTTGGCGTTCACGCTTATCGCGCGATTACTCTGCGAAAAATCTCGTATATCCGCCCGCTTTGCCGTTTACGATATCGTACAAAATCTGCGGGTCTTCGCCGTTGGCGATTGCCATATCCACGCCTTGCTCCACGCAAATTTTCGCGGCGTTAAGCTTGGTTTTCATGCCCCCCGTGCCCAGTGCGCTGCCTTCCCCGCCCGCAAGCGAAAAAAGCGTTTCGGGCATACCGTGTACGCGTTCAATAAGCTTTGCGTTCGCGTTTTTATGCGGGTCTGCGTCGTATAATCCGTCCACGTCGGAAAGGATAACCAAAAGCTGTGCCTTCGCGCTGACTGCAACGTGCGCGGAAAGGGTATCGTTGTCGCCGAACTTGATTTCTTCTGTGGCGATCGTGTCGTTCTCGTTGATAATGGGCAAAGCCCCAAGCTCTAACAGTCTTGACAGCGTGTTATTAAAATTCTCGTGGCGGTCCTGCGCCAAAAAGCCCGCGCCCGTCAAAAGGATTTGCGCCACCGTGTGTCCCTGCTCGGTGAACAGGCGATCGTAGGTGTACATCAGCTCGCACTGTCCTACGGCAGCCGCCGCCTGCTTGGTGGGGATATCCGCGGGCTTTTCCTTTAAAGCCAGCTTGCCCACACCCATGCCGATCGCGCCGGAAGAGACCAAAATCACTTCGTGGCCCGCGTTCTTCAAATCGCTTACGACCCGACAAAGCTCCTGTGTGCGCCGTATATTCAGCCGCCCCGTCGCGTGCGCGAGCGTGGACGTTCCTACCTTGATAACAAGTTTCATAATCAAATTCCTTTTTTCGATTTAAACAAGCCGTATAAATCGTTTTTCAAATATAGTATAACGCTGAAAATACATTTTGTCAAACGTAAACCGCATGAAAATTGCAAAACGCGGCAAAATAATAAAAATGGGGGAAAGAATATGGAGAAGCGAGACGTTATGAGGAAAAGCCCTGCGCTGTATATCACTATGCTGGCGATCTGGACGGCGCTCATTATTTTTTTATGGCTGTATTTTATTCCAAAAATCGTAAGCGTGCCTTTTGCAAGCGGGCGAGCGGTGTCTTTGGCGGTGGCGATCGGGGCGAGAGTGCTGCTCGTGTTCAACGGGGTGTTTATCTCCTATTTTTGGCTGAACGGGGTGAAGGATTTTATCTACGTACTTTGGTATTATCTTTTCCGCAAGCGCTTATTAAAGCGGTATTATAAAGTCATCGATACGGATATTTCCCGCGTGGACGATAAGGTGCTGATGGCGTACTGTACCTGCAACGATTTCGACGGCAAGAGCTTGGAAGAGAGTATGAAACAGACCTACAAAAACGTCAAGACGGTGATCTTGGACGACTCCACGGAAGAAGGATATAAAAAAGCGGTGGACGAATTCGCGTTAAAGCACGGCGTGCAGGTGGTGCGCCGAGAGACGAGAAGGGGGTTCAAGGCGGGGAATATCAATCACTATTTCCAAAGCAAGGAATGCCGTGAACAGGGATATGGGTACTACGTTATTCTCGACTCGGACGAAATTTTGCCGCCTGATTATATCTACGAGAGCCTGAAATATTTTTATGCGTATGAAAATATAGGTATCGTGCAGGCGAACCACGTTTCCGACAGAAACCGCAACTTTTTTATGAAGCTTTTTCACGTGGGGGTGAACTCCCACTGGCCCACCTATCAGACAATGAAGCATTTTTACGGGTTTTCCACCATGCTGGGGCACGGGGCGATGATCAAACGGGATTGCTATGAAAAGGCGGGCGGTTTTCCCCCGCTTGTGGCGGAAGACCTTTGTTTGAGTATCGAAGCGCGGAGCGCGGGGTACTTCGTCGCGTTCGCGCCCAATATCGTGTGTCGGGAAGAGTATCCCATCGACTACGTCGCGTTCAAAAAGCGACATTCCAAGTGGACGCAGGGGAATTTGGAATTTATCAAAAAATACACGGGCAGGATCTCTTCGTCCAAAATGAAATGGTTTGAAAAGATGGATATCGTGCTGTTCACCTACAACCTGCCCTTGACGGCGGTGTTTGCGTTTTTCATCTTTGCAAACCTTACGATTGCGCCCTTGCTGTATATCGACCTTGGCGCGGTGTATGCGCCGTGGATGATTATACCTACGGTAATATTTTTCTTTTCGCCCATGCTGAACGATTTTATCACTTGGGCGTTTCGGCTCAATCCCTTGCGGACGGTCGTTTATACCGTATCCGTAGTGATGCTGTACGGCTCGATGCTGACGACTTCGCTCGTCTCCGCGCTCATGGGCATATTCGGCAAAAAAGCAAGGTTTATCGTAACCCCCAAATCTTCGCAAAGGATCGGGCTTTGGTTCGCGCTCAAATTCCAATGGAAGGAGATTGCGTTTTCCACGCTGCTTTTGATTGTATCCTTACTATTCCACGGCGGGATATTGCCCGTATTTTTAATTATCATAACGGGATATTCGTCTATTTTACTGCTCTTTTTCTCCAACAAGCGGTATTCGGAAGCGGAAACGGCGCGGATTGATAAGCAAACGACGGAAGCGAGTTTGTCGATAAACCGTTTATTTGCCTACAACCGCGAAAAAGAAGGAAGAGAAAATGTGTAAAAATTGAGTTTTCTTATGAAAAAATTTACCAAAACAGTTTACAAGTGATTTTATTTGTGTTATAATATACTCGGTGGACTATGGACGAGTATGCCGTAAGGACGGCAAGCAAAACGTCCGCACCCTTCCAAAGAAAAAAAATTATCATTCATAAAGGAGATAAACAACATGACTAACAACAAGAAAGTGCTTCAATTTGTTGCAGATTGCCAGGCGTTCGCGCAGCCCGATAAAGTGGTTTGGATCGACGGCAGCGACGCACAGAGAGACGCGCTGAGAGAAGAAGCTTGCGCTACGGGCGAAATTATTAAGCTCAACCAAGAACTTCTTCCCGATTGCTACTATCACAGAACGGCTGAAAACGACGTTGCGCGCGTAGAGGATAGAACCTTTATTTGCTGTGAAAACGAAGCGGACG
>JAZQLT010000053.1:0-12279 GCA_045542815.1 Candidatus Scatosoma sp.
ATGAAAAACACCGCGCAAAACAACTTGACTAAATTTCCGTTTCATAATACAATTAAATGGCAAGTGGAAAAAAGCGAGAAGATTTTCCCCGTTAAGTTAAGTTTTTACGCAATTCCACCTAAAATCTAAGAAAATATACACAAGTTATAAGGAGCGACGTGATATGAAAACCTATATGGCAAAAGCCGAAACGGTTGAAAGAAAATGGTACGTCGTGGATGCTGCGGGAATGCCTTTGGGCCGTCTTGCAAGCCAAGTTGCGTCCGTACTTCGCGGTAAAAACAAACCGACCTTCACTCCCAACGTTGACACGGGCGATTTCGTAATCGTTATCAACACCGATAAAGCGGTGCTCACCGGCAAGAAGTTGGAAAACAAATTCTACAGATACCACACCGGTTATATCGGCGGGCTCAAAGAAATTTCCTACAAGAAAATGATGGAAGAAAAGAGCGACCTTGCCGTTTATGAAGCGGTAAAAGGTATGTTGCCCAAGAACAGCCTTGGCAGAACGATGCTCAAAAAGCTCAAAGTTTATAAGGGTGCGGAACACAACCACGCAGCTCAGAAGCCTGAAGTGCTGAAACTTGACTAAGGAGAGGATTGAAAAATGGCAAAAGCAAACGTTAAAAAGAAAATTCAATTCTGGGGAACGGGCAGAAGAAAGAAAGCGATCGCTCGCGTTCGTCTTATTCCCGGCGGTAACGGCACGATCGTAATCAACGACCGCGCATTTGAAGACTACTTCCCCCAGGGCACTCTTCAATACATCGTTAAGCAGCCCCTCGTAGCTGTAGAAGCGGAAAGCAAATACGACGTATTCGTAAACGTAATCGGCGGCGGTTACACGGGACAGGCGGGCGCTATCCGTCTTGGCGTGGCACGTGCGTTGCTCGAAGCGGAAGAAAACAGCCGTCCTACCTTGAAAGCGGCAGGTTTCTTGACCCGCGACCCTCGTTCGAAGGAAAGAAAGAAGTACGGCTTGAAGAAAGCTCGTCGTGCGCCTCAGTTCTCGAAGAGATAATCTTCCCTTTGCGGACACAAGTACAAAAAATACAGCACTCACGTTTCGTGGGTGCTGTTTTTGCTTTGGGGAAAATTTTTCGCAGCCCTATTTACTTTTTATAAATTCCATGCTATAATGAAATCGACCGATAGGTTTATTTATAAAAAAGGGGGATACTTCATGAAGAAAATAATAGCTTGGCTACTTTTGCTTTGCAGTGCGTTTGCTTTATTTGGGTGCGATGATGAAGAAGCTCTCGAACCGAAGATCAACATTAAGGCAAACTATACGTTTTTCCCGACGGAAAAAAGCGATTTAAACCGTGAAGAATTAAAGACGGCATATCAAAGTTATACGGTTGCGCAGGATATGGAGCTTGAAGCGTGGGGGAATTACGAGATATTCAATTACGTTTCTCAAACGGACAGCGATCAATATGATTTGGATATTTTCCAAGTGCATTATGCAGATAACAGTCTTTATTACGTAAAACATAAAGACGCGATGTATCCTATATCGCCGTTCCCCATGAACAACCAAAAATCCCACTGTATCAATCACGTAGCGATAACGGATATAAACAACGACGGATACATAGAGATATTGACCGCTATACTTTCTTTTTCCGATCAAAATGATTCCGGTACGTCCTTTGTGCAAGTAACGGATACCCGTACGGGGCATAGCATAGATATCACTGAGTACGATACTATGTATTATTTTAAGGAAAACAAAGACGGGGTTATCTCTATCTATAACACGAACTGTAAATTGCCCGCTTCGGAAGATTTGCAAAACGGTAAATTAAACGAACAGTATTATGATTTTGCGCACGTTTTGTTTGACGTTCCCGTATTAAACACGTCCAATTATGAATTCAAAGAGCGTTCTTTCAAAACTTCGTGCGATTTATACAGCGTGGAAATAACCGTAACGGATAACTCTATTCGGTTTCCTTACCTACTCATGTTCACTCAAACGCCAATATCGTTTGAAATCAACGTAAAAATGACGTATTTAGGCGAACCGTTTAGTTATATCAGCCCCGATACGTATTTGGACGGCGCGACCGTATCTTTTGTGAACGGAAGCAATACGATAGTATCAGAAAAGGGGGCTGTGAACACTGCTATTACACAGTTTGATATAACCCAAGGTATGATTATTGACCGTACGTATCGCTATAACGATGATTTGAAGGCGTTAAACGAAGTAGGGGTATATGATATGGTAATCACCTACGAAAATGAAGAGGCGGATTTGAAAGAATCTATCGTTATAGAAGATTTTTTGAAAATATCCAGACAGTAAAAGGTCAAAAATTAACACGTAGGATATAACGGCATAAAAGAACAAGCGTAAAGGGGAAAACCTTTTACGCTTGTTCTTTAAATTTTACTTTCGCTTTGCCCGTTTCGCCCGCTGCTCGTGCATGGCGAGAAACTCCACGCAGGCGTTTGGTTCAGGGGGCGGCGGAGCGGGCGGCTCCGCGCTTTTCGGCGGGTCTTGCGGCGGGGTTTCGGCAGGGGCTTGGGGCGGATTTTCCGCGCTTTCTTTCGCGGCGGCGGTGAGAGATTGCAGCAAATTAAACAGTCCGAAAGGCTCCAAAACGAAAAATCCTCCAAAATATAAAAAATTCACGTAAAAACCCGAAAAAGAACGGCGTTTTTGATTGCTTTAATTGACGTTTTGATATATAATAGAATATGCGTGAATAGTGTCGGTTCATGCACGCAAAAGCAAAAAATACGCTTTTGACAGTGTGCGGACGCGGCAGAAAGAACACATTTTTAGGAAGGAGTCCTTATACAATGAGGAATAAAAGCAAAAAAGTATTAAGCCTGCTTGCAGCGATCACGTTGCTCGGTTCGACGGTCGTTATGTCGAGCTGCGGCGGGGATTATTACAAAGCAGAACCTTTGAGCGGTTACACATCCACGGAAGACGCGGCGGTTTCCAACGGCGGTTTTGCGGTGCAGAAAGGCGACTACGTCTATTTCATCAACGGCAAGGAAGAAAATACGGCGAAGAACGAGTATGGCGAAGTAACGAAAGGCGCGCTTATGCGTATCAAGGCCGCGGATTTGAACGCAGGCAACTACGCTACGGCGGAAACGGTTGTGCCTATGCTTTTCGTCGCGCAGTACCTTAACGCGGGTATCTATATTTTCGGCGATTACGTGTACTATGCAACTCCCACGACGGATAAAGACGTAAAGACGGGCGAGATTGCAAACACGCATATCGATTTCAAGCGTGCGAAGCTCGACGGTTCGGAAACGATGAAGAACTACTACTACCGTCTTTCCAGCAACTCGGCGAAATACCGTTTTGTAAAGGGCGATAACGGCGTGGTATATCTGCTTTTTGAAGAAGACGGCGCGCTTAAATCCCATAACACGGAAACGGGGGATACGACGGTGCTCGTATCGGGTAGCGGGATCACCTACTACTACGATATGGAAAATCTGGACAACCCCAACGTGTATTACACGATGGACGTTACCTATAACGTAGATACGGATAAGCCTTCTACGGCTTCGTATAACCAGATCTACTGTGTAAACGCGGCGACGACGGCTACGGTGAATGCGGGGGAAGCTTCCTACACCGTTAACGTGTACAACAAAGCGGAAGGCAAGTATAAAACGTACAGAACCTACGACTTCGACAAGTCTTTCATGGAAGACGAGAACGCCGAAGCTAAGAAAACGGCGAAAGAGAACAAAACCGATTACAAGGCTGTTTATGATTTTGACGACTACGCAACCTATCCGTACGTGAACTTGGGTACGCTGGTTGTAGATGGTATCGGTTCGAAGTGCGACTGGACGCAGTACAATAACGCGACTGAGCAAGAAACGGCAGAACGCGGTGAATTGCAGGGCTACACCTACGTCATCAGCCGCTACGAAAACGGCGGTGTATATTACACGAGAGCGGAAGTTGCGCCCAACACGGATCTGTACTATCATTCCGACGCTACGCGCGATCACGCGATCAACGCAAACAAGAATCCGCAGAAGGTTACGAGCAAGGCTTCGGAAATCTCCGCGACGACCTTGTTATTGGATGTGGAAGGGACTACGCATACCTATCTGTACGTTTCGGGCAACTCCATTTACAAAGTAAAGACGGAAAACGGCGCGGAAACGGAAAGAATTGAGATCACGAACAAAGCTTCTGGCGCGACCCTTTGGAAGACGGACGGTAACATTCTGTACTACACCACGAAGGGCACGAACTCCGTAACGAACGAAAACCTCAACGGTATGCAGCTCAACAGCATCGACTATACGGGCGCGGAAGAAGATTACTGGAACGGACTTATCGGTGCGGAGCTTGCCGACAGAAAGTACGAACCCTTGACGGTCAAGTACGTGGATATGGCGGGCTCGGACGTATGGTATATGCCTGAAATTTTCGGCAATACGCTTATGTACGCAAACGCGCAGGCGTTCGGTTCGACTTCTTACTACTACGTAAGTGCGACCGATTTGAGCAAAGTGGAAGCGAACAACGAAAACTACGAAGCGGTGTTTGAGAACATTCAATCCTACACCACGAACACCGATTTGCAGGAAGCAATGGAATACTACTTCCGCACGGGTGATACGGCGGCGTTTGACGCGGCGTTCGAAAAAGAGCTTTACACTGAATACGAAAAGGAAGAATTTGATAAATTCGTAGAAGAGTTCAAGGGTGAAACGCCTAAATTCTATAAAGAAAGCACGCTTATCTCCTTGGTAGGCAAGCAGACTTCGGCGGATACGGAGCTTATCAACGAAGGCTTGCTTACGCTCATCGAGTCGGAAACGGTAACGGAAGACGTAACGGAAGGCGGTTTGAAGGGCTGGCATATCGCACTCATCGCGGTGGGCGGCGCGCTCGTTGTGGCGGCGGCGGTTGTTGTTCCCGTTGTCATCGTGAAGAAAAAACGCGCGAAGAAAGCGGAAGAAGAAGCGACCGTAAATGCGTACAAGCGCAAGAAGATCGACACCACGGACGATAAATCCATCGATGTATATGCGGACGATGAAGCGGCGGAAGAAACCGTAGAAGAAGCGACCGAAACGCAGGAAGAAGTCCCTGCAGAAGATGCTCCTGCGGAAGAGACTGCCGAAGAAGAAGCGACTGCGGAAGCACCCGTAGAAGCTCCCGCAGAAGAAGCAGAAGAAAAACAAAAATAAACACGAAAAAGACCGTTTCGAGTACAGAAACGGTCTTTTTGCGTAAAAAAGACGAAAAAAATTGCAAAAACTTTAAAAATAGGGCAAAAAACAGTTTACAAAATTCGTAATTCCTAATATAATATAGCAAAATCAAGGTGAATAACCGATAATAAGGAAAAAAACAGATATGGCGAGATATATTATTTGCCCCAGATGCGAATTGAACTTCATTGACGCAGACGAGCAGGAATACTGCGAAGTTTGCTTGAAAGAATTGAGCGGTGAAAAGACGTTTGCGGACGGATTTGACACGGAAGAAAGCGGGGAAGAAACGGAGCTTTGCCCTATTTGCGGGGAAAACTACATGGTTCTCGGCGAAAAAATGTGCGAAGAATGCAAAAAGAAATCCACGTATGAAGAAGAACCCGAAGACGATGAAGAGAAAGAAGACGCTTCTTGGAGAAGTTATTTAGACGACGAAGAAGAAGAGATCGATTTGGGTATTCCCGATTCCGAGTTCGACGAAGAAGAGGAAGAAGAGGAAGAAGAGGAAGAAAGCGTGGAAGAAGACGATTTCGAATATGTTTCCGCCGACGATTATTACGATATGGACGACGATGACGATGATGACGACGACTTCGATTCCTTTGACGACGATGACGCGCCCGCACCCAAATCGGGAAAGAAGAAAAAGCGCGACGACGATGATTTTTAATTGCCTATAAAAAAGCAAATCCCTGTCTTTCGACAGGGATTTTTTAACGCTTGATGCCTGCAAGCTTAGTTTACTCACAAATCGTCCGCGTCCTGCACAGGCACTTCCTTTTTGTTTTTCGGCTTACCCGTATAGCTTCCGTTCACGTCCGTGGAAGAATACTCTCCAAAGAGTTCTAAAGCCTTTTTGGTGGGGGCAGGTACGCGTTTAACCGCTTTCTTCGGCATTAGTCGTTGTTGCCGCCGTGGCTAAAATCACGACGTTCGCCGCAGTTTTTGTTGCCGCAATTCTTATTGCCGCAGTTCTTGTTCTTCTGGTTGTTTTCATAGCCTTGCTTGTTCTGTTTGTTTTTCATATCATTTCTCCTTTTATCGGGCAAACAGGGAACGAACGCGCTTTTAGGGCAGGTTATTGCCGTACGCCTTCGAAAGGTAAGTGCAAATCCACGTAACCCTGCTCTGCTTTGCAAAGCGGACAGGTTTTCCAAGCTTCCGTGGCAACGTGCATATATCCGCACTCGCTGCAAATCCAAAGGATAGGGCTTTCGCTCTTGTAAAGCGTGCCGTTTCTTACGCCGTCGTGCAGATACTGAAATACGATTTTATGCTGCGCTTCCACTTCCGCAATCATCTTATACAAAGCGGCAATATCTTCAAAGCCTTCTTCTTTCGCCGTAACGGCAAAGGCAGGGTAGATATCTTCCGTTTCGTTTTTCTCGTCAGACGCCGCAAATTTCAAGCTTTCCGCCAAAGTACCCATATGGTAAGGATACCCCGCGTCAAACGTGATATTCTCTCGGTTGCCCGTCTTTTCAATGATTTTATTGAAAAACTGCGTTGCGTGCACCGTTTCGTTTTTTGCGATCGTGCGTACCGCGTCCGCAAGCGTTTTCAGCTTTTCCTTCATCGCGAGCTTTGCGATCATTTGATAGCGCATACCCGCTTGACATTCCCCCGCAAAACTGCGGGCAAGGTTTTTAAAAGTTTCCGTGTTTTCAAATTGCATAGTCCAAAACTCCTTTCAAAGAGCGCGCGCCGTTCCGCGTTTGCCTTCTGCGCTCAGTATGTGCCAAAGAAAACGCGTTATTCCTATGAAAACCCTGTCAATCTATACCAAAATTTCGCGCGTGCCTGCAAATCGCTTGCCAAAATGCAAAAAATCTATTACAATACTATATATACGCGCGGGGAGCGTTCAACGCATACCTGCCCCGCCCGTTTTAAAGGAGAAGTATGTTTCATATCGTTTTGGTAGAACCCGAAATACCGCAAAACGCGGGGAATATCGCCCGCACTTGTGCCGCTACGGGCACGCATTTGCATATGGTGCGACCCTTGGGTTTTGAAGTTACGGACAAGTATTTAAAGCGCGCGGGGTTGGATTACTGGCATCTCGTAGAGATCTCGTATTACGACAGCTTTGACGAGTTGTTGGAGAAATACAGGGACAGCCGTTTTTTCTTTTTCACGACCAAGGGACGGCATCGCCACAGCGACGTAGCCTTCCAAGACGGGGATTTTCTCGTGTTCGGCAAGGAGACCAAGGGCTTGCCCGAAGCGCTGTTGCTCAAACATGAAGAAACTTGTTTACGCATCCCCATGTTTTCTCAGGCGCGTTCGCTCAATTTAAGCAATTCGGTAGCGGTCGCGCTGTACGAGGCACTCCGTCAAAATGATTATCAGGGCTTGTTGGAAGAAGGCGAGCTGCACGAACATAAATGGAGTGAAATAAAAACCGTATAAAATCATAAAATTCTGTCAATAACTTCCGTGTAAAATCACGGAGGTTATTTTTTTATGAAAAAGGTTTGCATAATTTTTCTATTGTCAATCATAATAAGTTTAACGGCTTGCGGATTTGGCGGTATTTTTTCAAACGCAGGGGGCATGTACGCGTCCAGCGTTCAAACGGAAAGCGCGGAGAGCGAATATCTGCGTATCCATATCCGCGCGGATTCCAACGAAAACGCGGCGCAAGCGGTGAAATACCGCGTGCGGGATCGCGTGGTGGAATATCTCACCCCGCTGGTAGCGGAGTGTGCCGACAAACAATCGGCAATGCAAGGCATCGCCCGAAAAACGGACGAGATTGCGGGGGTTGCCGTACGGGTGCTTAGGGAAGAAGGTTTTTCCTACGGCGCAACGGCTGAGCTGACCAAAGAGCGCTTCCCCACCCGCGTCTATGGAGAATATACTCTCCCCGCGGGAGAATACTCGGCGCTCATTATTCGTTTGGGAAGCGGAAAGGGGGATAACTGGTGGTGCGTTGTGTATCCGCCCTTGTGTTTTGCCGCAACGGATACGAGCGTGGTGTATAAAAGCAAGATTTTGGAGATCATTGAAAATTTTAAGAAAAATCGATAAAGGTCGCTAACGCGACGCGATATACCCTACGGGTGCGATATATTGATGATACAATGCGATATACTCGCTACGCTCGTGCGATATGCGTTGCGAAGCAACGCGCTATTGTAATATTCCCGCACCGTTTCACGACGAAGCAAGCTATAAACACGAACGAAAAGACACCAGCGTTCCGCTGGACCATGTTTTAGTGTGTTTTACTCATTTTTAAAGTAAATCTCGTCTTAACCGTTTCACGACGAAGCAAACTATAAACACGAACGCAAAGACACTAAGACTTGCCTGCGGGTGCTACCCGCCTACATAGGAGGAAGAAAGGGAAATGAAGAAAATCAACAAACTTGCGCTCACATCGCTGGCTTGCGCATTGCTCTTACCCGCTACGGCAGCGGGCATATCCAAAGCAACGGACAATACCGTGAAGCCCGCAACGTCGCAAGAAGAAAGTATTTGTTTACAAGCGGCAGTGCTTCGCCAAGGCGCAAAGGGCGGGGAAGTAAAGGAAGTCCAGCGCCGTTTAAAGCTCTGGGGCTACTATAAAGGCAGTGTAGATGGCGTGTTCGGCGCGGGTACGCGCGCGGCAGTCGTTGCTTTCCAGAAAAAGAACGGGCTCACCGCCGACGGTGTGGTGGGGAAAGCCACCTATAAAGCGCTCGGTATGACGAGCTCCTACGAAATACTTGCGGGTCAATCGAGCGGGGGCAGTACCGCGTCGAACGGGTTTAACAGCTCCGAAGTCTATCTTCTGGCAAAGACGATTTATGCCGAAGGCAGAGGCGAGCCTTATACGGGGCAAGTGGCAATCGGCGCGGTCGTGCTGAACAGAGTGCGCCACCCGTCTTTCCCCAACACAATTTCGGGTGTGGTATATCAAAAGCACGCGTTTACGGCGGTGTCGGACGGGCAGATCAATCTTACGCCCAACGAAACGGCGATGCGCGCGGCGCAGGACGCAATCAACGGCTGGGACCCTTCGGGCGGTGCGATTTACTATTATAACCCCGCGGTGGCGACAAGCTCTTGGATCTTCGATCGGCAGACGGTTACGGTGATCGGTAAACACGTATTCGCTATATAAGCGGAATGCGGATATACGCCGTGTTTCCAGTAGATAATTAGGGGGAGAATGAAAATGGAAAAGAAAGAAACGAAAATCGCCACCAACGTGTCTTCGGGCGCGGAAAAGGTAGAAACGGTGGAAAAGGAAAGCAAAAAAACCCGCGCGGGCGGTGAAGAAAAACGTACAAAAACGGTAAAAACCGCTAAGGGCGATTCCGCAATGGGGGATTCTGTCAAGGAAGAAAAGGTCAGCGCGAAAAAAATCAACGCGAAATCCAGCGGCAGTCCCGCGGAAAAAGAGAGCAAGGCGGCAAAAGCGCGCGTGGAGCTTGCTTTAAAAAAGAAGGAAGAGCAGGCAAAACGCAAGGAAGAAAAAGCCAAGAAAAAAGCGCAAAAGGCGGAAGAGCGTAAAAAGCGCATGGCAGAGAAAAAAGCCGCGATAGAAAAGCGCAGAGCGCAAAAGAAAGCGGATATAGAAAAGCACGCGGCAGAGCGCAAAGCGCTTGCGGAAAAACGCGCGGCGGAAAGGGAAGAGCGCATTCGCGAACGCGCACACGCTAAGGCAAATAAAAAGCAGGCACAGTCCAAGAAAAAGAAGCAAAAAGCCAACCGAAAACAGGAAAACAAGCAAAGAGAAAGCCGTAAAAAAGGCTACGGCGGGTGGATTGCGGCGGTCGTTGCGCTTGGGGTAACGACGCTTGCCTTGGCGACGACGGTTACCGTCGGCGGAATGGAAATGATGAGCACTCGCGACGCGCTTATGGGCGCGCACATGGGTACCATGTACGAGTTGACGGGGATTATGGACAACATGGACAATGATTTGGACCGTGCCAGAATTTCCGCTTCTCCCGCGCAGCAGAGCCGTATTTTAACCGACCTTTTGGTGCAGGCGCGGCTTGCCGAAGCTGATTTGGAAAAATTGCCCGTTGCGGCGGAAAACGACCGCAATATCACGGAGTTTTTCAACCGTACGGCGATGGAATGCGAACGCATGCTCGCAAAACTGAGAAAGGGCGGTGCGCTTTCCGAACAGGATTTTGCAGCGCTCGAAGGCTTGTACGCTACCAATCATGCGATCCGCGCGGAGCTGAATAAGCTTACCTCGGATATGACGGAAAAGGATTTGATGAGCTATTTAAAAGACGGCGCGGGCATGGTCTCCGAGACGCTGGAACGGGTGGAAAACGCAACCTTGCAGGAAAACCGTATTCACATGGAAGACGGTAAAACGGAGGGGGCAGGTATGCAGCCAAGCGCGGAAGAAGGGGAAATGCAACGCCTTGAACCCGCTCGCGCGGAAGAGCTTTGCAAAGGCTATTTCCAAAAATATGATATCGAAAAATACCAGTGCGTAGGGGAAACGGTTTCCCGCGCCTACACCGCATATAACTTGCAGGGTTACGACAAAAACGGCACGATGCTCTTTGCGGAAGTGAGCCAAAAGGACGGTGCGCTTTTGCGATTCGATTATTATGAAGAATGTACGGCGGAGAATTTCGATATCGACAACGCCGAGCGCATTGCGGAAGAGTTCTTGGAAAGCCTGGGCTACGCGGATTTGACGGTGGCGCGCTTTAAAGAAAACGGCTCTACGACGGATTTTACTTTCGTCTATGAAGAAGACGGCGTAGCGTATTATCCGGACGAAGTGCGCGTTAAGGTTTGCCGTACCCGCGGGGTTGTAACGGGTTTTGACGCAACCAAATATTTGCAAAACCATAAGGGCAGGGGCGAGTTGAACACGAAAATCACACTCGAAACGGCTTGTGGAAAGCTTAGCGATAAGCTGACGGTGGAAAGCTCCCGCCTTGCCGTGGTGAGCACCGCGCGCGGAGAACGGCCCGCTTACGAGTTCCTTTGCTCGTATGACAACGCGAACTATTTTGTCTATCTCGACGCCAACACGGGCGAAGAAATTGCGATCATTAACGCGGGGAAAATTTAAAAAGGAGAAAGGCTCTGTGAGAAACAGAGCTTTTTTTCTAAAAAACCCTTGACGAACGCGAAAAGATATGCTATACTATAATCAATATTCAATCTCATTAAAGGAGAAAAAGGTTGCAGGAACGGCAGACGAAACAAAAACAGATCATTTACGATGCATTAAAGACGCTGGATCACCCAACGGCAACGGAAGTATATGGCTACGTGCATGAAACCGCGCCTACTGTTTCACGTGCAACAGTGTTCCGAGTTTTGGGGGGCTTTGCGGCGAGCGGCAGGGCGTTAGAGCTTCGTGCAGCGGGAAGCGAAGTACGGTACGACTATAACGTGGAGCCGCACTATCATGCGCGGTGCACGGATTGCGGGAGAGTGTTGGACGTAACGGCGAAAGGCTTGCCGGTGGGGGCTTTGACGGTAACGGCTGGGCAGGATTTTGAGGTAAGCGGGTATAGCGTAGAATTTTTCGGGACTTGCAAAAATTGCAAAAAGGCTTAGAAAAAGCGTTGACATTTTTTATAAAAGTGGTTATAATAAAAGCGTCAAGAGATCTTGGCGCAAAAAATGCAGGTGTCGCCTAGCGGTATGGCGGCAGCTTCCCAAGCTGTTCCCGGCGAGTTCGACTCTCGTCACCTGCTCCACGATAAGTATACAAACCTGTGCTAAATAAAGCACAGGTTTGTTCGTTTAATAGACAAAATTAAAATGATATGTTAAAATTATAATGTTACTTTTATGGTGGCGTTATAATTTTATTTTTTAGAGAAACAAATGAAGAAAAGAGTTGCCGCATATTGCCGAGTAAGTACCAAAAAAGAAATTCAACTGTGTAGTTTGGAAGCTCAAAAGCAATATTATAAAAATTTAATCGAATCTAATGAAGATTTTATCTTTGTTGGTATTTATGCGGATACTGCAAGCGGATTAAAAAAGAAAGATAGAGTGCGGTTCGGGAAACTGTTAAAAGACTGTAAAAAGAAAGTCGGATCGTAGCCATGTCGTTCTGTGAGCCAAGGAGTT
>JAZQLT010000054.1:0-9905 GCA_045542815.1 Candidatus Scatosoma sp.
CACAGAACGACATGGCTACGATCCGACTTCAAGGTGCTGATAGGGAATGAAAAGTTGCTCCGAGAAAACGGAGTGCGGGTCGAGCCCCTTCGAAGTGCCTATACCGTAATCTACGTGGCTAAGGACGGGGCGTATTTAGGCTCTATTGAAGTAGGAGACCGTCTGCGCGGGGAAGCAAAGAGTGCGCTTTGCGCCTTGCAGAATTTAGGGATTTCTCGGCTTGTCATGCTGACAGGCGACGGGGAAGAACGAGCGTGGAAAATTGCAAATGCGGCAGGCATATGCGAAGTGAACGCACGGCTTTTGCCTGACGAAAAGCTGAAAAAGGCAGAAGAATTGAAAGAGGAAGGCGGGCTCGTATATATCGGCGACGGCATTAACGACGCGCCCGTTATGGCGGCAGCGGATTGTGCTGTCTCTATGGGCAAGCTCGGCAGTGCTGCCGCGGTAGAGGCGTCCGATCTCGTTTTGATTTCCGATAATTTGCACGCGCTCCCCAAAGCGGTGAAGATTGCGAGAAAGACGCGTGCTATCGTCATGCAGAATATTCTTTTTTCCATTCTCATGAAGGTAGGCTTTATGGTGTTGGGCGTATGGGGGGTACTCCCCTTATGGCTTGCGGTGTTTGCGGACGTTGGGGTTATGCTGCTTGCGGTTTGCAATAGCTTCCGCGTGCGCCTGTGCGGCGGTAAAAAATAAAAATGAGGTAGGCAGGTATGCGAGTAAATCAAAAGATAAGATTGGTGGTGGCAAGCGGGAACGCGCATAAGCTGCGCGAAATTGCGGAGATTTTTCCCGAATTTGAAGTGTGTTCTCAAAAAGAAATGGGCTTTGACGAAGAAGTGGAAGAAACGGGAACGACTTTTGCGGAAAACGCTTTGATTAAAGCGCGTGCAGCGTGCAAGGCACTGGGCGTCATGGTGATTGCCGACGACAGCGGGCTGTGCGTGGACACGCTCGGCGGCGCGCCGGGAGTACGTAGTGCTCGCTATTGCGGGTATCACGGCTCGGATAAAGAAAATCGCGCGTTGCTTTTGAAAAACTTGCAAGGCGTGGAAAATCGAAAGGCGCACTTTACCAGTGCGATTGCGATTGTGTATCCCGACGGCAGAGAGCTCGTTGCCGAAGGGCACACGTATGGAAAAATTTTAAATGCGGAAGAAGGTGCGGGCGGATTTGGCTACGATCCGATTTTTTGGAGCGATGATTTAGGCAAATCGTTCGGCGTTGCAACGGCAGAAGAAAAGAACGCCGTTTCCCACCGTTTCCGCGCGTTGCAAGCGATACTTGGCTTGATGGAGAACTGAGATGAAGACGCTGATTATTCTTTCCGATTCGCACGGCAACTTGAAGGGAGTGCAAGAGCTTTTGCCCAAGATAGCCGAAAACGACTACGTAATCCATTTGGGCGACGGTGCGGGGGATATGCGCGAAGTGCGCAGTCTGTATCCTGAAAAGGTGTATGCCTGCGGTGGGAATTGCGATTTTTTCTCTCCCTTGCCCGAAGACGGGGAACTGGAGGTGGAAGGCGTGAAAATCTATTATTGCCACGGGCATAAATACCGCGTGAAGTCCGAGCTTGGCTTGCTCGCCCAAGAAGCCAAGAAGCGGGATTGCGAGATTGCGCTCTACGGGCATACGCACCGTGCGCTGATATCGCAAATAGACGGTGTAACGCTTATTAACCCCGGCTCTTTGCGGTACGGCGTAGGAAAGGGCGGGAGTTATTGTTATCTCGTAGTCAATAAAAGCAAATTCACACCCGTTATTGTGGGCGATAGCATATCCTAACGAATAAAAACACCCTGTATCCAAAAGTACAGGGTGTTTTAGCACTACAACAGATAAATACAAGGAAAAAAAACCGCTGAAAAGCGGTTTTTTTCGTGGCGACCCAGAACGGGCTCGAACCGTCGACCTCCAGCGTGACAGGCTGGCGCTCTAACCAACTGAGCTACTGGGCCGTATATATAGGAGTTTGCAAAAGCGGGTTTGGTGGGCCCTCACGGACTCGAACCGTGGACCAGCCGGTTATGAGCCGGCAGCTCTAACCAACTGAGCTAAAGGCCCGATCATTTGCGCGAAAGCCAACGCACAACGCTTATTTATAGTAAACGATTTATGGAGAAAAGTCAAGTATTTTTCTTAAAAAAGCAAAAAAAACTTTTCGACAAAAGGAAAAATTTTTCGACGCAGTCTATCAAAATATGCGCGCGGGGATTTTTTACAATGAAAGCACGACTTTTAGGAGGATATGCAAATGCAAATTTGCACGGATTTTCAAGACAAAGTATTGTATATGCGTCTAAGCGGCGAAATAGACGAGCACAACGCGGGGCAGGCTCGGCTCTATGCGGATAAGCTCGCCGACGAGCACGCGCACAGCGAAAAGGCGGTGTTCGATCTTGGCGGGGTGTCCTTTATGGATTCTACGGGGATTGGCTTTTTGATTGGCAGATATAAAAAATTTCGGCGCTACGGCATACCCGTGTACGTAACGAATCCGTCTTTGAGTACGGATAAAATTTTACGCATGAGCGGTGTTTATACGCTTATGCCAAGAATTTAAGGAGAGAAAAATACATGAACAATTATATGAAACTGGAAATTGCGGCAATCGGAGAAAACGAGAGCTTTGCGCGCAGCGCCGTGGCGGCGTTTGCGCTCTGTTTAAATCCTTCGATATCCGAATTATCGGATATTAAAACGGCAGTGAGCGAAGCGGTAACCAATTGTATCGTACACGCTTATGCGGGTGGCAGCGCAGAGCGAAAAATTTACATAGAATGCCGCACGGAGCAAATGGAGCTTGGTGGCGGCGTGTTACATATCACCGTAACCGACGGCGGGTGCGGGATTGAAGACGTGGAAAAGGCGGTGTTGCCTTTTTATACAACGCTGGAAAACGACGAGCGTTCGGGTATGGGCTTTACGATCATGCAAACGTTTATGGACGGTTTCCGTCTAAATAGCGAACGGGGCAGGGGGACGAGCGTGGAAATGTTCCGCCGTATCGGCGCGAAGCAAGCGCTTGAAGATTTCAATACGCAAGCCGAAAAGGAAAGGGTAAATGCTTGACGACAAGGAGACAATCGAATATATCCGAAAAGCGAAGGCAGGGGACGCGTTGGCGAAGGAAATGCTGATTGAGCACAACGTTTCGCTTGTGAAGTGTATTGTAAAGCGATACCTTGGCAAGGGAGTGGAGTACGACGATCTTTTCCAAATCGCCTGCATGGGTTTTTTGAAAGCGATTACGGGATTTGACGAGAAATTCGGGGTGAAATTCTCCACCTATGCCGTGCCCATGATTGCTGGCGAGATCAAGCGTTTTATGCGGGACGACGGTTCGGTAAAGGTGTCAAGGTCGATGAAACAGACGGCGAAGGAGATCAATCTTTTCATAGAAGAATACACAACAAAACACGGAAAACAGCCACCCATGTCCGAGGTTGCCAAACATTTTGGGCTGGAAGAAGCGGAAGCGGTGTTTATTATGGGTTCGTCCAGAATGCCCCTTTCCTTGTACGGCGGGGGAGATTATAAAGACGGAAAAGAGCGGGAGCTTATCGAAACCTTACCCGCCTCTGACGATCAAGACGAGTGGCTGGACAAAATGCTCCTTCGCGGGGCAATCGAAGCACTTTCCGAGCGGGATAAACGCATTATCGTGCTGCGTTATTTTCGGGATATGACCCAGAGCGAAGTGGCGGAGCGCATCGGCGTGAGCCAAGTGCAGGTCTCGCGTATTGAAAGCCGTATTATCAAGGAATTTCGAGAAAAACTGAGCGGTTAGCGCTCGGATAGGCGCGCTTTTGTGAAAATTCGCAAAAGCGTGCTTTTTTCTTTGCAAAAAGAAAAAAATCTGTTATAATAAAGGTATGCAAAATAACCGTAATGAAAAACAAAGAAACCTTTTGGCTTCTTTCATAGGCGAGCCCACCCCCGCTAAGGCTTCGGGGTTGACCTTTACGCTCGCTTCGGCGGCGCTCGTTGTTATATCCTTTCTGTTTTTGCTGGTGATAACGCTTGGCGGACTTGCACAGGAAGGGGTAGAAAGGAAGGACTGGTATTTGTATATAAGCTATCTGCTTTCGCCCGCGGCATTCGCGCTCGTGGCGTGGGGGGTGCTTCGTTGGACGAAAATTCCTATTCGCGAAGAAATCAAGGCGCAAAAATGCCAACCCAAATATTTTTTGATAGCAATCGTATTGCAGGCAGGGCTTTTGTGCCTGTCGGAGCTTAACGCTCTGTTTTTGGATTTCCTTTCTCGTTTTGGGTATGAAGATACGCCCATTCTTTTGCCGTCTATGGACGGGTTCGGATTTGTGGGCGTGCTTATCGTCGTCGCAGTGCTGCCTGCCCTGTTTGAAGAAATTATCTTCCGTGGGCTGCTTTTAAAAGGCATGCGCGCCTTCGGTACGGCGGGCGCGGTTTTGCTCAGCGGCGCCCTGTTTGCGCTCTATCACCAAAACCCCGCGCAGACCGTCTATCAGTTTTGTTGCGGCGCAGCGTTTGCGCTCGTTGCCGTGCGTGCAGGGAGTATTTTGCCCACCGTGCTGTCGCATTTTTTGAACAATGCGCTCATTCTCACTTTGACCAAATTCGGCGTTACAGAGTTTTCCAAACCCGCATTCATCGCGATCGTGTGCGTGTCGGCGGCGTGCCTTGTCGGCTCGCTCGTTTGGTTGCTGTGCTTTGAGAAAAAAGGACTTGAAGGCGGGTGCGAAGATAAGGGGAAAGAGCGGAAACGCTTTTGGGGCGCGGCGGCAATCGGGATCGTGATCTGCGGTTTAACTTGGCTGAGCGTTTTATGGACAGGGTTGTAAGTATGCAGAAAATCTATTTTGTGGTAGTTGGAAAAATCAAAGAAAGCTTTTACCGCGAAGCGGTGTCGGAATATGTAAAGCGTCTTTCCCGCTTTGCCAAGGTGGAGATCAAGGAGCTGTCGGAAGGCGCAAATCCCGAAGCAGAGGCGGACGATATCCTGCGCGCCTGTAAGGGTTATACGATCGCGCTTGCGGTGGAAGGGGAAAAGGTATCCAGCGAACAGCTCGCAAAAAGAATGTCGAAGCTCACGAACGAAGGCAAGGATATCACGTTTGTTATCGGATCGTCTTGCGGACTTTCGGAACGGGTAAAAAACGCGGCGGATTTTCGGCTGTCCTTTTCGGATATGACCTTTCCGCATCAGCTTATGCGGGTGATCCTTGCCGAGCAGGTGTATCGCGCGTTCATGATTAACGCAGGGGCGACTTATCACAAATAATTTTCGTTTGGCGTATAGTGCTTTGTGGATATTTATGAGATTGTAACGCAGTTTTACGAAAGCGCAAAAACGGAAAAGACGGTAATCGGAAAAAGTGTATTCGGGCGTAGCATATACGCGTTGAAAATAGGGGAAGGCGCTCCCGTAGGGCTTGTGCAATACGCCATGCACGGTCGGGAATATATCACGGCGCGGCTTGCAATCGAGCAATATAAAACGGGCGTATATAAGGGTAGCTGTTGGTTTGTACCGCTTGTCAATCCCGACGGCGCGTTGCTCTCGGAAAGGGGGCTTTCTTCCGTGCGGAGCGAAGAAGATAAAAACCGTTTGCTCGCCTTAAACGGCGGCAGCGGAGATTTTCGGCTTTGGAAAGCGAACGGGCGGGGCGTGGATTTGAACGTAAACTTTCCCGCGCGCTGGGGGAAGGGCGTCAAGAACAGAAAAATTCCGGGCGCGGAACACTATATCGGCGAAAAACCTTTTTGCGAGCCGGAAACCCTTGCTCTAAAAGCGTTTACACTAAAAATCCGTCCTGATTACACGGTGAGTTACCATACGAAAGGCGAAGAGATTTACTGGTATTTTTATCAGTCAACGCATACCTGCCCCCGTGATAAAGCGCTTGCGTACTCATTGTCAAGGAGTACGGGCTATCCCTTGGCGCAAGCAAAGGGAAGTGCAGGCGGGTATAAGGATTGGTGCATACAGCGTTTAAAGATCCCTGCGTTTACGATCGAGGCGGGGCGGGAAGAGTTTGCGCACCCGCTTGGAGAAGACGCGTTTATGGATATTACGGATAAAAATCGTTTTGCGATTTACGATTTGTCAAAAGGATACGGCGAAAGCAAATGAAAAGATTGACGAGAGAAGAAAAATTTATGCGTGCCGCAATCAAGGCGGCAAAGCGCGGCGAGAAAGAAGGGGAAGTGCCCATCGGCGCGGTCGTGGTGTATGAAGACAAAGTTGTTTCGCGCGGATATAACCGCCGTGCGAAGCTGCAGCTTGCGTCTGCGCACGCGGAGATGATGGCAATCGACAAGGCGTGCAAAAAATTCGGTTCGTGGCGGCTTCCCGAAGGGTGCGAGCTGTACGTAACGTTAGAGCCCTGCCCCATGTGCATGGGGGCAAGTCTGAACGCCCGCGTGGACAGGCTGTACTTCGGCGCGTATGAGCAAAAGGGGCGCTCTTTGACGTCCGCTTTGGCAGAAGCCAACCTGCTCAATCATAAGACGGAAGTAATCGGCGGGGTGTTGCAGGAAGAGTGCTCCGCGCTTCTTAGCGTTTTTTTTATTTCCATGCGCCAAAAACAGAAGGAAGAAAAGGAACGGAAAAAAGAACGGGAAAATGTATAAAACGCCGTTCATTCGGTTGACTTAATTTATAAAAGAGTGTATGATAAAAGGGATAGGGGAAATAGAGAGAACGGCAAACGAAAAAAACCGCGTTTTGGGCGGGAAAGTCCAAAAAAGCGGATTAAAAATAAGGTAGGTTACACATGATAACGCACGGCAATGAAATCAAGTTGTTTTCCGGTAACTCCAACAACGAACTTGCAAAAGCGATCGCAAAGAAGCTCAATACCGAGCTTGGTGAGATCGAAGTATGCACCTTCTCGGACGGTGAAATCAGCGTACACATCGCGGAAACGGTACGCGGCAGGGATTTGTTCATTATTCAATCCACCTGTTCTCCCGTCAACGACAATCTTATGGAGCTTTTGATCATGATCGACGCGGCGAAGCGTGCTTCGGCGGGTCGTATCACGGCGGTAATTCCCTATTTTGGGTATGCCCGTCAGGACAGAAAGGCTCGTTCCCGCGATCCCATCACGGCAAAGCTCGTGGCAAACTTGATCACGGCGGCGGGCGCAGACCGCGTTTTGACGATGGATCTGCACGCAGAGCAAATCCAAGGCTTCTTTGATATTCCAGTGGATAACCTGCTCGGCGGGCCTACGCTCTATAACTATTTTGCAAAACAGAACAATATCGACGTAGTCGTAGCTCCCGACTTGGGCAGCGTTAAGCGTTCGAGAAAGGTCGCGGAAAAGTTCGGCGTACCCATTGCGATTATTGACAAGCGCCGTCCCAAAGCGAACGTTATGGAAGTTATGAGCATCATCGGCGACGTCAAGGGCAAGAGATGTCTTATGATCGACGACATGATCGATACGGCAGGCACGCTGTGCCAGGGCGCGCAGGCGATCAAGGACGCAGGCGCAACCGAAATCTATGCAGGCTGTACGCACGCGGTTTTGAGCGGCCCTGCAATTGAGAGATTGAAGAATTCGGCGATCACTAAGCTTGTTATGCTGGACACCGTACATCTTCCCGACGAAAAGAAGATTGATAAATTCGAGGTTCTTTCCGTTGCGGATATCTTCGCGGCGGCAATCGAGAACGTATATCTCGATAAGCCCATGTCCAAGCTTTACGACTAATCACAAGAAAAAAACACGAAAGAGCCGTCGCATTCGCAGACGGCTCTTTACAGCAAAAGGATAAAAATATGTATTTGATCGTAGGTCTGGGAAACCCCGACAAAAAGTATGAAAAAACCTTCCATAATATGGGATATATTGCGGTAGGCGACGCGGCGGAAGCACTGGGCGCAAAATTCAAAAAAAAGGAATGCGAAGCGTCCGTCGCCGAAGCGTTTGTCGGCGGGGAAAAGGTCATTCTCGCCCGTCCGCTTACCTATATGAACAATTCGGGCAGAGCGGTGAAACAGCTCATGTCCAAGTACAAGATTACGGAAGACAAACTCATCGTTTTGTACGACGATTACGATCTGCCCAAGGGCAAGGTGCGCATTCGCGCCAGCGGCAGCGCGGGCACGCATAACGGCATGCGGAGCATTATCGGGGAAACGGGTTTGAAAGAGTTTGCCCGTATCCGAATCGGGATTCGCGACGAAGAAGTGGATATTCCCATTATCAACTACGTGCTTGCCGAAGTGCGTAAGGAAGACTACGCGCTCTTTGGAGAAGCTTGCAAAAAGGCAGGCGAAGCGGCGGCGGAATTTGCCCGCGGTTTGGATATCGAAAAGGTCATGTGTAAGTATAATTAAGCGATATGCTTTTCAAGCGCGATATACGGCGTGCGATATGCCTACGGCGCGATATGCGAGCAAAGCTCGCGTTGTGGGAATATTACAATCACGTTGCGATAGCAACATATCGCATTTGCACGTGCAAATATATCGCAACGAAAGTTATATCGCATTGAAGATATCTCGCGTTTGCCACAGGCAAACATAAGGAACGGAATGAAACGCGATTTTCTCACTTTATCGCAAATAGGAGCAGAGTACTCCTCCTACGAAGACGATCTCCGCCGCGGCACGCCCACGGCGGTTTTCGGCGTTTCCGATCCCTTAAAATATCTGCTTGCGGGTTTGACGCCCTACCCCGTGGTGTATATCACGGCGGACGGCGTTTCGGCGCGCAAGGCGGCGGAAAACATCGCCGCGCTTTCGGGAAAACGCACGGAAGTGCTCGCAGCAAAAGACGAAGTGCTGCTCTATCGTAAAGCACTTTCGAAAGACGCGCTATTTAAAAGATTGCAGGGTATCCACGCGCTTCAAAGCGGTTGCGAAGTAGTAACCGCGGAAATTGACGCGCTGGTGCAGCTTTTCCCTAAAAAGCTCCCTACGCTCACCTTCACCGAAGGGGAAGAGTACGATTTCCTTTCCCTGCCTAAAATGCTGACGGAAATGGGTTATACCCGCAACTTTGAAGTGGAGACCAAGGGCGTTTTTGCCCTTCGCGGGGATATTTTGGATATCTTCCCCGTCAACGCAGAAAATCCCGTCCGCATCGACTTTTTCGGGGATACCGTAGAGAAAATCAAGCCCTATGACGCCGTAACGGGAGATCGGCTTGCGAACGTAAGGGAAATTACCCTTCTTGCCGCTACCGATATCCTTTTGACAGAGCAGGATAAACAAAATCTGCCCGCGGTTTTAGATGCGAGCGTAAGAAAATTCAAAACGTCGGAAAGTTACACCCGCGCCCGCGAGATCGCAGACGAGCTTTTGTCGGGCGAAGGGCAAAGCGACGCTTTTTTAATGCCGCTGTTGGAAAACTCCACCGACTTTTTCTCCGTTCTGCCCGAAAATACGGTGCTCATCTTTGATGAAGGAAAAACGCTTTGGGATAAATTCAACGCGCTGTATAAAGAGCATGAAGAACGTTTCCACCGCCTGCAAGCAGGGGGCGAAGCCTTTGATTTTTCTCTGCGGCAGTATATGCCAAGGGAAGAATTTTTGGAAAAATTACAATCCGTGCGAAGGGTCGCTATGCAGACCTTCACGGGCAATCCGTTCTTCTTCCAGCCCTTGAAAACGTACAATTTTACCGCTACGCCCACCACCAAATACTTAAACGGCATTCCCGCGCTGTTGACCGATCTTGTCAACTGGAAAAAGGGCGGTTATCGCGTGATTTTGTACTGCGGCAGCGAAGCCCGCGCGGTGAAAATGAGCGAGCAGCTTTCCGAAGAATACCTTTCTACGGTGAAATTGCCCGATACCATGTCCGCGTTCACGGGGGTATGCGTACTGGATAAGACTTTGGATAAGGGTATGCTCTTGCATGAGTGCAAGCTCGCGATCATCGGCACGGGAGATCTCTATA
>JAZQLT010000055.1:0-21784 GCA_045542815.1 Candidatus Scatosoma sp.
ATGGCTACGATCCGACTTGATTGCACAAAAACTGGGTATCTCCGAAGGGAATATAACGAACTGGAAAAAAGGAGAAAGCCTGCCTTCGTTAGAAGTGTTTTACGAACTTTGTCAATTATTAAAAATCAGTGCGGATTACCTTTTAGGGATTGAGCTTTAAAAAAGTAAAAACTAACCCCGCCCGAAGCAAAACTGCTTCGGGCGGGGTGTTTTCATTTTTTCTATCCGTTATACCTGCGTTGCGCCGTCCACCGTAAGGGTCGCACCCGTAATATAGCTTGCCTTATCGCTCGCCAAGAACACGAAGGCGTTTGCCACTTCTTCGGGTTCGCCCACTCTGCCAAGGGGAATGGTCGCCGAAATTTTTTGCACCATTTCAGGGGGCAACGCCGCCACCATGTCCGTGCGCGTAACCCCGGGCAGCACCGCGTTCACGCGGATATTGTCTTTCCCCAACTCGCGCGCCAAGGACTTGGTCAGTCCGTTCACCGCGAACTTGGACGCAGGATAAGAGCACCCTGCCGCCTGCCCGTAAATGCTCACCATAGAGCTGGTGTTGATAATCGAGCCGCCGCCCTGTTCTTTCATCATAGGCACAACGGCTTTGGTGCAATAGAACACCGAGTTTACGTTGAGATTGATAACCTTGTCAAAGGCTTCGGGTTCGTAGTTATAGATAGGCTCGCGCGCGGAAACGCCCGCGTTGTTTGCAAGGATATCGATTTTGCCAAACTTCGCCTTCACTTCCTGCATCGCCGCTTCGATTTGCTTATAATCGGACAAATCGGGGGCAAGCCCGATCACGGGCGCGGAAGGGTTCTCCGCTTTCAAGCCCGCCAAAGCCTTTTCCACCGTTTCGGGACGAGAACCGAACAGCGCCACCGACGCACCTTCTTCCAAAAACGCTTTCACGATTGCCAAACCGATCCCGCGCGTACCGCCCGTAACGACGGCTACTTTTCCTTCTAACATTTTCATGATTTTTCCCCTTCTTTTTTAATTATTCTAAATCTGCCGCTTCGTCGCTGCTTTCGTATTCTTCATACTGATGGCAAAACTCCGCGAATACTTCGTCCAAAAGCTGTTCGTCTTCAAGCGGTTCCAGTACCGCGTCGTCGCCGTCCCCTTTGAGCGCAAAGATGATAACTTCATCCTCTTCTTCTTCCGATTCGGGTTCGGCTTTTTGGAAACAGCAGTACATATCCCCGCGGTATTCGATGGTAGCGATATGATACAGCTTTTCCACCGTACCGTCGTCCGCTTCCAGTTCAAAAATTCTGTCTTCTTCTTCGTAAATTTCGTTTTCGTTATTCATAACAGGTTCCTCCACCTTTTTATTCTTCTTTTTTTGACGGGCAAGATAGCTTTCCAAAATATACGATGCCGCAATCGAATCGATCGTCTTTTTTCTATCCGCGCACTTAATCCCGCCCATGATCTGCGTTTCGCGTGCCTGCATGGTCGTGAACCGTTCGTCTTCCAGCTCGATGGGCAGATCGCTCTTTTCGCGAAGATACTCGATAAACTCCCGCGTTTTTATCACCTGTATCCCTTCCGAGCCGTCGAATTGAAAGGGCATGCCGCACACGATTACGCCCGCGCCCTTTTCTTTGGCAAGTCTTGCAAGTGCCGCCGCGTCCGCGCCGATATCGCGGGTGCGAACGAAGGTTTCACAGGGCATGGCGTATTCGTTGAAGGGGTCGGAAACCGCTACCCCTATTCTTTTGTTGCCGATATCAAAGGCAATCGCTCTCTTTCCTATCATGCTTTTATTATAACACAACCGAAACTTTCCGTCAATACTTTTTTGTAACCAAGTTAAAATAATTCAAACCCGCCCCAAGGCGCATATTTTCCGCGATTTCAGGCTCATCGTCATTGTAATACACGTGTATGACCGCTTCCTCTTCACCCAAAATCATCGCAAAATCCGCACCTTGGGGTGCAAAGCAATTTTCAATGAGTAAATTTTAGCCTTAGATGAGGCGGAGGGCGCAGACAAACCTTAGCGGTTTGGCAAGACCGACAACGAAATATTAGGAAAAATTCACCATTCAAAATCGGATTTGAATTATCTTAACTTGGTTATATTTTTTTAATTCTTTCACATACTGTTGCCACAGCTTATAAGGAGGCTATTATGGAAAAATTTGCAATCGGACTGATTATCGGCGGTATCGGCGGGGCTTTGCTCGCCGCGAATAATTATAAAATGCGCACTCTGATTAAAAAGGGACAAGAAGAAGTAATGGCGAAGGTGGACGAATTTATGGACGAGAAAATCCAAGCCATGGAAGAAGGCGCGCAGGAAATCAAAGAAGAAATGAAAGAAAAGGCGGAAAGCGTAAAACGCAAAGCCCGCAGAGCCGTGAAGAAGTCCGCTGAAACGGCGGAAGCGTAAGCTCAAAGCGCGATACAGCAGAAAGAGCAAACACAAATCGTGTCTGCTCTTTTTTGTTAGTTTTCAGTTTAGAGTTATAAGGCTCTCTTTGCTCGCCGTTATGAGCTTGCATAGCAAGCGTTATGGTATGATTGCCCTATTACCCCCGTAACTTGGCAAAGCCAACCATAACTATGCGAAGCATATCATAACTCATAACCCATAACTTGCCCTTAAGGGCAATCATAACTTAGCGTGATACTCCGCTGGAGTATCACGCATACATGGGTGGGCTCTTTTTAGTTTTTCAAGCTTTCGTTCTCTGCTTTTAAGCGGGCGTTTTCTGCGCGTAAGCGCTCGTTTTCCGCTTTTAAGGTCTGCGCCAATCTATCGTATAACGCATTGATCTCGTTTTCCAAACGGCGGCGCAAAAAATCGCGGTCGGGCAGGCGGGAAGCGGTGTTTTCCGCGCGCTTTGCACCCGTTCTTCTCATGCGCTCCGCTTCGTCTAAAAGACCCAGCTCCGACGCAATTTGCGCAATGCGTTCGGGTTCTTTTTTCAAGGTGTTTCTGTACTTATTCTGCAAACGGAGCATGAGCTTATCGTCGCCGTTCGCCAGATTAAAAATAGCACGGCGCACGGACAGCCCCTTGCTCTTTTCGGCAAGAATGCTTTTGAGCGCTTCGTCCGTTTCTTCTTCCGTGAACTCGCGGATTTTTTCCACCGACAGCTCCGACCCGTCAAGCAGTTTTACGATACGTTCGTCCCCCTTTTCGTTCTTCATGAGCGAGTAGTAATAGTTCCGAACGCTCCCCTTTGCCCTGCCGTGCCGTACGCCGTAGGTTTCAAAGAGATAAGTAAGCGTTTTGCCCTTGCGTTTGCCTTCTTTGATAAATTCCACCAAATTTTTCGCTTCTTCTTCCGTGTAACCGTTGATTTTATTCATATATTCGCCTCCGAATTTCTTTCGTAGGCAAATTATTTCCCTTTTTCTCCCTTTTATACTTTTCAGACAAAAAAAATCATATACTATTTTATGAAAATCTATTTTTTGTCCGCGCGCACCTGCGCACTTTCTTTAAACGGCGTCTATTTCGGGCTCACCGACCGTTTCGAACGCTTTGCGGAGATCGATCTTGCCGACAATGTCTTCGCCGAGTTCTTGCCCGAAAACGCGCAACCCATTCGCTTTTTTATCAACGACCGCCTGCCCTTTGTCCCGCCCGCGGGGTGCGAAGTGTATCTTTTGCCCGACGGGCTCGCCGTATTCGCGCGGGATTTTATCGAAAACGACCGCGCTTTGCGCGTGATCGCGCAGGAGCGTTTTGACAGCGGACTGATCACCGTATTTTCGCAAGGGACGCTGCAAGTGTCCTTGGAAACGCACGAAGGCTTTTTCATCTCACACCTGCCCCCCGCCTTTTCCGTTTGCAAGCTCTCCTTGCATGTAGGTCTGTTCTTCATAGAAGGGGAAAATTGCCTTGCCGTATATACGGCGCAGGGCGAATGCGCGCTTTTGGAAGAAGTGATGGAGTTTTCCGTTACGGATAATACGCTCCACGCAACCCTGCCCCTATCCGACAGTTTAGGACGGATTGCCAAGTGCGCTTGGGCGCTCCGTGAAAGCGGGTGCGAGCGAACGGAATGCACGCTCGTCCAAACGCGTACGGCTTCGGGTGAGACCGAACCTGACAAAATCGCCGAAGAGCTCTTGCCATACGCCTTCTTCGAAAGCCTTTTATTAGGGGTAAATTGCGCCGATTTACTCTCGGACGAGTTAGCGGGCAAGGCGGACGTTCTCGCTTCGTTTTTGGGGGATTTTAAGGCTGTAACACTGACGGAAGACCCTTGCGTTTGCGGGTTGGTATATCAAAAGGCAGAACGGTTATTTGAAGTGCGCCGTTTCACGGTCAAAACGGAAAACGGGAAGATTATCGACGTAATTGGGTAATTTTCGGTGAAATTTACCTATTAAAACCCACTCCAAACGCTTGACGGCAGGGTGGGTTTTGTTATACAATACATTTGTTGGGGTTTGTCCCAAAATAAAGAAAAGGAGAATGGAAAAATGCAGAAGGTTATATGTAAGAAAGTTTATGACACCGAAACGGCTACCTTGTTGAAAAAGGTTACCTACGGCGTATTCGGTTGTCCCGACGGTTGGGAAGAAAGCCTGTACCAGACGGAAAGCGGACACTTCTTCCTGTACACCAACGGCGGCGCTGACAGCAAATATAAGCAAGAAAACATTACGAGAATGAGCGCTGAAAAGAAGGACGCTTGGCTGAAAGCAAATGCGTAAACTTAACCAAAAAAATAACCCCTATCCGTATCGGATAAGGGTTGTTTTTTATTAGTATTTCTTAACGCTTACTTTTTTAATGATAATAGGCTCGTTGGGAACGTGGAAGGTTTCCTTGTTCTTTGCCGTACCCGTAATCGCGTCGTCTTCATCCACTACGATTTCCTTTTCCGCGGTGAATTCTTCGTCCCCGTCTTCGTCGTAGTTGTCCGCGATAAACGCATTCAAATCGCTCTTGAATTCTTCCAGCACTTCTACGCTGTCTTCCGACAAGGTTGCAAAGGTACAGTATTTACTGTTGTTGGTTTCACTCTTGGAAAGGGAGATGAAGAACATCGACGTTGCGCTGTTGTACTTATAGTATCTGGGCGCGAGCTGTCCTTCCTTCTCTTCTTTAAGATAAGGCGAATACACCTTCGCGTTCGTGTCCTTATCGAAATAGTACATCGTAAGCGAACCGAACGTTTCTTTTAAGTTACCGTTCTTTACGCTGAACCCGTTGTCCGAGAACTCGCCGTACAACGTATAGGTGGGGTTGGTCTTATCACTGTTTCTCCAAACGCTTACGGGGAAATCGGCATAGTTTTCAAACTTTTTGATTTCATCGTAGTAGGATTTATACACCAAGCCGTTTTCCGCTTCGGCGGAGTAGGTGTAAGCCCCCGTGTACATTCTCATATAGGAAGTATCGTTATAATCGTGTACGCAAAGCCCGTCGTAGTAGCCGTTTCCAGCAAGCCACAGGAATTGATTTACCGTGTTCGGCGCGATTTTTCTGTAAAGCTCGTATTCCAAAGTATAGGTTTCGTCGTTGAACTCGATTTCCATTTCCACCTTGGGGCGGGAAGTTTCACAAGCGGTCGCCGTAGCCAAACAGCCGAAAACGCTGACTGCGGAGAGTACCCCGCAAACGATTTTTTTCATTGTCTTTTTCATAGTTGATTTGTCTCCTGATTGCAAAAACGCACTATATTACTATTTTACCTTTTCTTTGCCTTTCTGTCAATCGCTTTTGTTGTCTTTTTTCCGTTTTTTACCCGATTTACACAAAAGCCGTTAAAAAACAATCTTTACATTCACACCGTGCTCGTCTTCCCCTTGAGGGGAAGGTGTCGCGTAGCGACGGATGAGATGAAGGTTTCACGACACCGCAAAGACATATGCACAAAAACTCCGCTAAAACTTCTCGCAGGCGCCGCACAAAAAAAGCGGCTTGCTTTTTGGCAAGTCGCTTTTTGTTCCCGTGAAAAACTTATTTAAGTTCAGCGGTAGCGCCGTTTTCTTTAAGTTTTGCAACGAACGCTTCTGCGTCAGCTTTGGGCATAGCTTCTTTGATAACGCCCATAGCTTCAACAGCTTTCTTCGCGTCAGCAAGACCAAGGCCGGTAGCTTCACGAACAACTTTGATGATCGCGATTTTGTTAGCGCCGATGTCTTTAAGAACAACGTCGAATTCCGTCTTTTCTTCTGCTGCGGGAGCTGCTTCTGCTGCTGCTGCGCCTGCTGCGGGAGCTGCTGCAACTGCTGCGCTTACGCCGAATTCTTCTTCCAATGCTTTTACGAGTTCGTTCAATTCAAGAACGGTCATAGCTTTTACTTCTTCAATGAGTTTCTGTACGTCCATTTTTTTAATCCTCCGATTTTTTAATAATGATTTTTTAATTTAGATAATTAGTTGCTTTCTTTTGCTTTTGCAATCTGATCCAAAACACCAACGAATTTGGACAGCGACGACTGGAAGCAACCGAGCATCTTCGCGATGAGAGTTTCCTTGGAAGGAATCGCGGAAAGAGCTTTTACGCCAGCCTTGTCGAGATATTTGTTTTCCACGTACGCACACTTGGGGATAACTTTTTCCACCAATGCGGGGTTCGCTTTCGTTTCCTTTGCGAATACCGCTGCGCCGCTCGTTTCGTCCGCACAGAATACCGTTGCGGTCGTACCGTTGAGATCGTTGTCGAAATCCGTGATACCAAGTTCGTTGAACGCACGTCTTACAAGCGTGTTTTTATATACCTTGTATTCGCAGTTTGCTTCTTTGAACTTGTTACGAAGCGCCGTTACTTCCAACACCGTAAGCTTGTTGTAATCTGCAAGCACGACGGATTTGCTGTTTTGGATCTTCGCTTTGATTTCTTCTACGATTTTTGCCTTTACTTCTACGTTTGCCATAATTTTTTACCTCCTTTAAGCGGAACCGCTATGTTGCGGAGAACCCGCCTGACATAAAAAATACCTTATACCGCAGTTGGCATAAGGACACAATACTTTTCTAAAAAAGCTATTTCCTTCACCTCGGCGAGCGGTTTCCCATCAAACCTTGCGGTACTCACTTTCTGCGGTTAGTTGATTTTTACTTTGTTATTATATCATCTCCGTCAAAGACAGTCAACCGTTTTTGACCGTCTTTGACGAGATTTTTTTGATTTTTTATCAACTTCCGTTGATTTTTTACGGCTTACGCCGTATTACCGCTTCGCGGGATTTGCGCAAAACTGCGTTTTGCTTTTATGGGTCCGCACCAGAAACTGAGTTTCTGGACTTCCAATCATTAAGCTTATAACTTAGGCAGAACTTTTACGCCGGGGCCCATCGTCGAAGCAAGGGTAACGCTCTTAAGATACGTACCTTTCGCCGCTGCGGGTTTCGCTTTTACGATTGCGTCCATAAGCGCCGTGTAGTTTTCTACAAGCTTTTCTTTGCCAAAGCTCTTCTTACCGATAGGGCAGTGAATGATCGCCGTCTTGTCAAGTCTGTATTCTACTTTACCAGCCTTAACTTCTGCGATTGCCTTTTCTACGTCCATGGTAACCGTACCCGATTTAGGGTTAGGCATCAAGCCCTTAGGACCGAGCACACGACCGATACGGCCTACCATACCCATCATGTCGGGAGTGGTGATCATAACGTCGAAATCAAACCAGTTTTCGTTCTGGATCTTTGCGATGAGCTCTTCTGCGCCTACGAAGTCTGCGCCTGCAGCCTGCGCCGCGTCCGCTTTCGCACCCTTTGCGATAACCAAAACTCTCTTGGTTTTACCGGTACCGTGGGGAAGGACGAGTACGCCGCGAACCTGCTGGTCTGCCTGACGGGGGTCAACGCCCAATCGAACGTGAAGTTCGATCGTTTCGTCAAATTTTGCTTTCGCCGTTTCGAGCAATACGGATACTGCTTCCGCCGCTTCGTACTGCTTGGACAAATCAAATGCTTTTACGCTGTCTTGATATTTCTTTCCGTGTTTCATTTTTCACCGGCTTCTTGTTACTCTTCGACGGTTACGCCCATGCTGCGAGCGGTACCTGCGATCATGCTCATTGCGCTTTCAAGGCTGGTGCAGTTCAGGTCGGGCATTTTCGTCTTAGCGATTTCTTCCACCTGTGCTTTCGTCAGCTTACCAACTTTTACGGAGTTGGGTTTTGCGCTTGCCGTTTCAAGACCAAGTGCTTTCTTGATCAGTACGGGAGCGGGAGGGGTCTTCAAAATGAAAGTGAACGAACGGTCTTGATAGATCGTTACGACCACGGGAATGATGAGACCGGGTTTGTCTGCCGTTTTTGCGTTGAATTCCTTGGTAAAGCCGGGAAGGTTGATACCGAACGGACCAAGCGTAGAACCTACGGGAGGGGCCGGGGTAGCTTTACCGGCAGGAAGCTGCAATTTTACGACTGCTGTAATCTTCTTTGCCATAATAATATTTCTCCTTAGTGGTTTTTGCAAGACGCCTTGAAAAGATTTGACGTCTCTCCCACTTTTTTAACAAGTTAAAGTGAATTGCCTTCGGCGTGAATTGGCAAGCTATGCTTGCCGTTGTGGTAATATTTGCAATTCACGATTCGGAAGAATTACTCTTCCGTCGTCGTTTCGGGGATTTCCCCTTCCACTTTCTTCATCTGGATAAATTCCACTTCTACGTCCGTCGTTCTGCCGAACATAGTGGTGGTGATCTTCGCCTTTTGCGCCGTTTGGTTGACTTCCTTGATCGTACCGAAGAAACCCTTTAAAGGTCCGTCTTCGATCGATACGCTGTCGCCTACGGCAAAGATTTCGTCCGTCAGGTATTCTTCCAAACGCATCTTGCGGATTTCGTCAGGTTTCATGGGGATAGGTCTGCCCTGAGGCCCGCAGAAACCCGTTACGCCGCGCGTGCTCGTAACGTAATACCAGATTTGGTTGGTGTAGATCATCTTGATGAACACGTAGCAAGGAAGCAGCTTTCTTTCCACCACTTTCAGCTTGCCGTTCTTCTCTTCCACGACCTGCTCCATCGGAATCTTCAAATCGACGATATAATCGCCCAGATTATTGTTTTCAATCAGTTTTTCCAAGCTGTCTTTTACCATTGCTTCATACCCGGAATAGGTATGGAGAATGTACCACTTGGGTTCTTCGTTCATCGGCATATTTTTCCCTCCGAATTACGAGATCAAACCAAGCAACCAGCCCAAAAGCGCGTCCACGCCCGTAACTACCGCAAGGAATGCGGCAACTACCACGAGAACAACGCCCGTCGTCTTGACAACGGTGGAGAACTTCGGCCACGTTACTCTTTTCAGTTCGGAGAACGTTTCCTTGCACTTCGCACCTACGCGACGGAACCAATTGGGTTTTTTGTTCTTTGTCTTAGTAGCGTTTGCCATCTTGATACCTCATTTACGCCTACGCAAAAGAAAGCCCGCTTTGCTTTTGCGCGCGAAATCGAATTATTTGGATTCTTTGTGCTCGGTGTGCTTCTTGCAGAACGGGCAGTATTTAGACATCGTCAATCTGTCAGGATCGTTCTTCTTGTTCTTAATACTGTCGTAGTTTCTATGCTTGCATTCCGTGCATTCAAACGTAATTTTCGCTCTAGCGGTCTTAACTGCCATAATAAAAACTCCATACAAAAAATTACACCCCTCTTTGGGTGCGTGAGATTAGTTTAACACACTTTAAAGGGGTTGTCAATCTTTTTTGAAAGCTTTTTACAAGTTTTTTTCGTTTTTTTATAAAATTATTTTTGGGATTGCCGTAGAGTTCTTTTACTGGTCATACACGCTCCATTTGGTTATTTTATACGTGTATTCCTTGTCCTTCCCGTAAAGATAATAATATCCCTTATCGCTTTGCGCTTTTAACGTTGTTTTATCTCCCGGCATCAAGGTTACAAAATCCGATAAGTCGCTTCCCAATAATTCTCCGTCCACATAAAAATTAATCTCCACGGATACTTTCTTCATCGTATTAGAAGTGTTTTCTATTTCAATCAATACGATAGGATATATATAATTGTTTTTCTCCGCGTAATATCTGGACGTTACGATTTGTTCTTCCACCACCTTTATGCCCCGTGGTTCGTTAGACGAGTTCGGCGCAAATATGGAATAAATCATACAAAACGCAAGAACTATCCCTACAATCCAAATTAGCAATTTGTGCCTTTCATAGAAAGACGCGTTCTTGCTCGTCTGCACCGTTTCGCCCGCTCCGTTCTCCAAAGAAGTGCTTTCTTCAAAAATCTCTTCCTGCAAGTCATTCTGTTGTTCTTCCATAAAAAAACTGTCCTTTTGTATATTTGTAACATTTTGTTACATTTTATATTGTAACACTGTGTTACAATTATGTCAAGGAAATTTTAATAAGTTTATGGAACTTCGCGGATTAAAAATTATACGAAAACAAAAGAAATACAGCCAGTTAAAGGTGGCAATGGACTTATCCATTAGCCGAGAGGCGTTATCTTATTATGAAAACGGAAAACGAAGCCCTGACGTAGATATGTTGGTTTTACTGTCCGATTATTTTAACGTTTCCATTGATTTTTTAATACACGGAAAAGAATTTTCCAAAAAATAGCAGGCTTTTGACGGGTCGTCAAAAGCCTGTTTTCCTTTTAATCAAACGCCTTTCGGCGTTTAGGGCGCAACCTATCGGTTGATTAAGACGAAATTATTTCGCCGTAATTCCGTTTGCCGATACGGTATGCGTCGCAGACCAATCGATAGGTCCATAGATCCAACACCAACCGGTTTCAAACCAGCCGTTAATGCTGAAATCCACGCTACTCTGCGATGAGGTCGCCCCCATTGTGCTGTTGGGAACGTATATTTCTATCGTAGTTGTATAATTTCTCTCGCTCCCTGTGGTTTTTGCATAGGAATAGAAAGAATTATCAGGTCTTACGTTTAAACAAGTTGCCAAAAACTGATGGCTGGAACCGTTTAAGCGAAGCTCTACGTTCATATAATGATAAAAATTAACCGTGCCGTTAGAATTTCCCAAAGCCTTGTAGGGCGATACTTTATGATGAATGGTTATCCCAAATAATACCCCGTTGGCAGTCTTCGTACCCACAACGGTTAGCGCGGCACCGTTTGCATTCGCTGTAATTTTATTTGTTAAAACACTCGACGTGTAAACACTTTCGGTAAATTCTCCGTCTATTACCAACCCGTCAATCTCGGCTTTATTGTCCGCATGCGCTTCAAGCCCGCTTTCCGTAATGAATATATTATCTAAAAGATCATTAAAGCTCGTTGCCAGACAGCCCAACAGATGATAGCTATGCCAATCCGTATTGTTCCCCCATTCCGTAGCATACCGTATATCCGCTATATCGGAAAGTATCGCAGCGTTTTCACCCGGGGTTTTCCATGCGTAATTCAATTGTACGCCCGCCGAATCCGACCACCCGCTAATCAGCGATTTATCCACGAAAATCTCTACGGTGTGCAAATACTTACCGCTGGATAAACGTTCGACTATGTAAGCGAAATTCGTAACGCCGTTGGATTCGTTTTTAACGGTAACGTAGGAAGAATTAGAACTGCCGTTTAACTTAAATTCAAAGTTCGTATTCCCTGCCCAGCTTTGCGCGTTGGATACGGACGTGTTAAAAATCGCTTGCGAGTAGATCAATACGCCGCTATCCGTTTTAAAGGCAGATACAGTATAGCGTCTATCCCCGTCCAACCGAACCGTCTCTTCGGTTGCGTAATGCGCTTCTTTAACCCCGTCGATCGATATTTCTTGCGTATAACCACACGTTAAGCACGTGCGAACGATGTTTGCGCCGCTGAGTGTGCTCGCGCCAAAATCGTGATCCGCTTCATCGCCTTTCCCCGTTGTACAGTTGGTGCAAGGATGCCAGTGTTTACTCTCGTCAGATTGCCACTCTTTCCCAAAAGAATGTTCCAAAAAGCCGCCCACTCTTGTCTTTTCGTAGCCACAGAAACATTCGCCTTTTTCCACCAACGCCGTGCCGCACGTTGCATTTTGGAGCGTGCTCCAAATCAATAAATGATCGTCAAGAGTGTGGGAAATATCCGTCGTTAACTCGTAATACAACGCCGAACACGCAAGTATATTTAAAGAGATGCGTCGTTCACCGCTTGCCGAAACGACTAAAATATTCACCACTTTGCTTTGCTTTATGGTCAACGGAGATATGTACACGGTATCGCTTACAGTCGGCTGTGTGCCGTCCATCGTGAAATATGCGGTTTCACCGTCCGACAGAGTAAGCGTAAGCGTTGCCTTTGCACCCCAAAGAACAGGGGCTTTGTCGTACGTTATAGAATACCGTATGCCCGAAACGTAATATTGAGACAATGCAACAAGTTCAAAGGGTTTATCCGTTTGTATAATATTGATACCCGAGTCTATATGCGTTCTCCAAGAAGTTTCGTTGTCCCGAGCATACCCTTGCGCAAAGTTAAGCGTGTTCGTGAAAAGACGGCACTTTGCACGCACCTTATCCGTGGTTTCCGTGCTTGCGGGCGTTGTCGTCGGCGTATTTACCTGTATCGCTTGAAGCGCATACGCGGAACGAGTCTGATAAGCTTTGCTTTCCACAAGCTCGGCTGCCAATTCCGGGGTGTTCTTCCAGTATAAGTAGAGCATGGATATGCCGCTTTCGGCATAGGCTTTTTCATAAGGCGCAAAACTGCTCGTAAACTGGAACATAATGCTGTCAATTGCACGAGCTCTTGCCGCAATCTCATAGACGGCAAACATATCCTCTTCCGTTGTGATTTTATCGAACAAAATAATATTTTTATTTCTCACGATCTTAAAAATATCGTCGAGTAAAACCATTTTCTCGTTTGTAGGCGAGTTTTTTAACGTAAGCTGTTTGATTTGTTCCAAAGTCCAGTCGGAAACGTAATGGCTGGTAGGCAATCCGTTTGTTCCTGCAAGCTCCGACACGTTGGTGGCGTTTGTAAGCGTCTCATCGTGACACAGCACGAAATAGCCGTCAAGAGTTTTTTGTAAATCCAACTCTACTATATCTACGCCCAATTCCACGGCAGAAATAATGCCGCTTATAGAATTTTCCGTAGAATAGACGTGCTCCGAACGGTGCGCAGAAACCATGGGTCTTCCATAAGGATTTGCAAATTGCGCTCTTTTTTCATCCAACGTACCAAATACGGTTTCGGTATTATCCCTTTCGTAGCAATAACTTTTTTCGCACGCATCTGCGATAAAAAGCTTTTGCCCGTCAAGAATTAACATGTCAGAAAACGCGTCTAACGCAAGCGCCGTTGAATAAACCGACCCCCCCATAATCGTTATTTGCTTTTCCTTAACGTCAACCGACCAATCTCTCGCCGAAAGAGAGTTTTTAGTCTCCACGCTTGTCGGACGAGTCGTCTCCCCAACAATAATTTCGTAGTCGGCTTGACTTGTTTCGTCGTTCACAACGACTACGGACGCATGGGTATTCTGTGAAATTTTATCAACCAGTGCGTTAACCGTTTCCGTAATTAAATCATTTTGATTTGCCGCCGGCAAAACAATTTTAAAATAGCAAGTTCCCCTATCGGCGATGACAATGCTCGTATCCGGTTCGGGCGGAGACGGATCGTCCGTAGAGTCATTCTCTATGCTACTGCTTGCGCTTTCTTGCGAGCTGGAGCTGTCCGCAACACTTGAATCATCTTCGGAAGTGTCCGCAATGCTTGAATCGTCCTCGGAATCATCTGTAATGCTTGAATCGTCGTCGGAATCATCTGCAACGCTTGAACCCTTTTCGCTGTCGCTGAGAACGCTTTGCTTTACAGAACTACCGGAATCGATAGAATTCGCCGAATTTATCGCGACTGCGGTAAAGCAACCGGAAAACACAAATAATAGAATGATACAGAAAACCGTTATCAAGAAATTGTTGGCATTTTTAGATATTTTCCCCATTTTCCCCTCAATCTCCTTATGTCTATGTTTTATTTATTGTACCAAATGCTTTATTAGATGTCAAAATACTTTTTTAAAGCTTAAAATTGTCAACCCCTATACAAAGCGTTATTTTTTTGTTAATCCGTATTCCTTTGCGAGCTTTTTAAACAAGGGCAACGCTTTTTCAATGCGTTCCGTTTGCACGCAGTAGGCAATACGCACCCAGCCCGGCGCGCCGAAGTCTGCGCCGTTGACGAGCAGCAGCTCGTACTTTTTTGCTCTCTCACAGAACGCCGCCGCGTCCGCTTCCGCCGCTTTCATAAACAAATAAAACGCGCCGTCCGGATATACGCAAGTAAAACCGCAGTCCTTTAACCCGTTATACAGCAAGTCTCTGTTCCGTTTATATACGCTCAAATCCGCCGTCATGCCGTCGCAAGCCGCCGCTACTCTTTGAAAGAGCGCGGGCGCGCACACAAACCCAAGTTCTCTCCCCGCGCCGCATACCGCCGCGTACAGAACTTTTGCATCCGTTGCTTTGGGGTTGATCGCGATATACCCGATACGCTCGCCGGGCATAGACAAGGATTTGGAATAGGAATAGCACACCACCGAGTCATCGTAATACGCCATGGGACAAGGCACTACCGTTTCTTTATCATATACCAGTTCCCTATACGGCTCGTCCGAAATTAGATAGATCGGCGCGCCGTATTCTTGCGATTTTTTCTGCAAGAGCGCGCAGAGCGTTTGCATTGTCTCCGCGCCATACACCACCCCCGAAGGGTTGTTCGGGGAGTTTATCAGCACCCCTTTAACGCGGGGGGTGAGCGCTTTTTCAAGCGCGGCAAAATCAGGCAACAAGGTGTCGGGGTCGGATGAAAGCACGGTGAGCTTTGCTCCCGCGCCCGCCGCAAACACCGCGTATTCGGGAAAATAGGGCGCAAACACGATAAACTCGTCTCCGTCGCAGCAAAGCGCGCGGAAAGTGATCGTCAAGGACGCCGCCGCGCCGCAGGTCATATACAGATCGTCGCCCGAAAGCTGTACGCCGAAGCGTTTGGCGTAATTCTCTGCGATGGCGTCGCGTACCGTTTTATCCCCTTGTGCGGAAGTGTAGCCGTGCAGCTCCACGGACGGCATTTCGTTTACCAACCGTTTAATTTCTTCATTCACCGCTTCGGGGGCGGGCACAGACGGATTGCCGATAGAAAAATCGAACACGTTTTCCGCGCCGATCTCCGCGCTGCGTTTTTTCGCGTACTCGAATATTTCCCGAATCGTCGAACGCTTGCTCCCCAAGCGGTAAGCTCTTTCGTTATACATACTCTTCTCCTATTATATGCGCGCGTGTGATCACACACGCGCGCGTGTTATTTAAAATAAATTGAAAAAGGCTTTCGTGCCCGAGAGCAATCTCTCGTCCAAGCTCCACACGCCGTTTTTTTCCACTACGCCGAACGCGCATTCCTTTGCCGCTTCGTAAAGGTCTTCGCAGTCATACCCCACAATCTTATCCGACATGGTATCCAAAATACGCTTGGCTTCGGGGGTAAAGCGGGAAGTGGTGATAAAGATCCCGCGGCAGTGCTGTTTGCCGTCCTTTGCCTGCCGACAGGCACACGCGCCGATAAATTGCTGTAACAGCGTTTCTCCAACGACCCACAGTTTCTCGTCCCCCTTGTCGGGATTCCAGTTCTTCGACTGTATGTAGATCGTTTCTCTAAATCCCAGCCTGTCCGTCAGCTCGATCTCGCCGTCAATTCCGCCGTCGTGATCCCCGCCGCTTATCTTCATGCCTTCCAGCCGCCTGCCGTTTTTCATGGAATACCGCTCTAACAGATATACCGAATAATATTCAAAATATTCCCCGCCGAGCTTGCGCAGGCGCTTCAAAAATTCTTCGCGCAGTTTTTCGTCCGCCGTTAAGGGCTTTCCCGCAGCCTTTCGTACGCTTACGCGGGGCAAAGTTCTTGCCTTCGTTGCCGACACGTCCCCCTTTCTTTCCGTTTTTTGCAAGGAAGGAGACGCGGGTTTGCTTTCCGCTTTAACAACGGGTTTTTCTTCCGCTTTTACAGGCGCTTTCTCTTCGCGAACGGGCGGTTTTGCACTCTTTCTGTCGCCGAACAAAAAGCTCATATCCATGACGACGTTTTGCTTCGCCACTTCCGCTTTTTCCTTGACGATAAGCTGTTTGGGCTCGTCCTGTTTCTCCTGAACGGGCGATTCTTCCGCTTTCGGCTGTTCCGCCGTTTCCGCTTGGGGCGTTTCTTCCGCTTTCGCCTTAGGCTTTCTGCCGCGTTTTTTAGGCGCGGGAGCCACGTCGTCCGGAATGGGCTCGGGCGCGGTTTCGGGCGTAATCGGCGCAACGGGCGCTATCGGCTGCAACGGCGCAGGGGGCAAGGGCTGGGTTTTTTCCTGCTCCTTCTCCGCTTTGGGCTTTCTGCCCCGCTTTTTGGGCGCAGGCTCTGCCGTTTGGGCTTCCGCGATAGCTTCTTCCGCTTTCTTCGCCGTTTTTCTCGTCTTTTTGACAGGTTTTTCTTCCGTCGGCTCGGGAAGCGCACGTGCTTTCAACGCGTACATACCCCCGTCATACATGACGTCGCTCTCTTTTTTCATAATATCAAGCACCGAGCCTACTCTGCCTTTCACGTCGTTGGGATTTTCCGTGTCTTCTCCCGCAAAGCGTGCGGTGTATAAGCTTGCCACTTCTTCAATGAGTTCGTTGTGTTTGAGCGGTTTTACCGCCAAAATTTCACGAATTAGATTTTTCGTTGCGTCCTTTTTCTCCGCGCGGGTTACGGGCGCATTCTCCTTCGTTTGTTCTTGTTTTTTTGTCGTTCTTGCCATAAATCGTCCTTTTTTGTTTTTTTGCGCTCCCCGATAGTAAGCTTTCGCGCTTTGCGCGTCAAACGCCGACGGCGTTAAAGGCGCAACTTGCGGCTGCTTTTTTTGGGGGCACTTTCATGGGCACGTCTCGAACAATGTAATGTAAACATTGTTCTCGGTCAACGCAAACGCCGTCATATGCGTTTGCTCATCTCGTCCCTACAAAGCATTATCAATGCTTTGCTTAACGGGCAACTCGTCCCACACCCGACAGGGCTACTCGCCCTGTACCTAGCCAGAAACTGAGTTTCTGGACTTCCTGACTTATTCTTCGTACAACCGAATGAGCTCGCTGAAATTATCAAACTTGCTTTCGGTTTTTTCGGAAAGGTAGGCTTTGATAAGGCGCAAGGCGCGTTTGTTGCCGCCCGCAAGCGCATCTTCCCGATAGGTCAAGCCCGCGCATTTGCGCAAGGCATGGTAGGTGGAAACGCTCGCGCGCTCCCCTGCCGTGCAGCGGTCAAAGCTCGTAAAACGACCGTCTGCAAAATCGAAATACAGTCTTTCGCCGATATCCCCTTCGAATTCTTCCAAAAAACCTAAATCCAGGGGGTATCCGCTCTCTCGCAAAGCGACGAGCGAGAAGGAAAGGAGCGCTTCCGCGGGGTCTTCTTCCGTTAAGGAAAGGGCTTTTAAGCCTTCCGCAAGCCCCACGAACAAGCCTTCGTATTTCTCGTTTTCGTACAGGATCGCAAGACAAATCTCCGCCATCGCGCAAGCCGCATAAAAACGCACGATATCACAGCGAAGGGAGAAAAAGCTTTCGTGCAGATACGCGTTCGTCATGGTGTACCTGCCCCCCTTCTCCGCTAAGATATACTCGCAGAAACTGAAAGGCTGCGCGGCGAACGCAAGCTTGGCTTTGGGCTTTTTCACGCCCCTAGCCCCCGCCGTGATCTTGCCTAAGGTAGGAGAAAATACGGTGAGCAATTTATCGTTGTCCTTGTAATCGATCGCTTGCAATACGATCCCTTCCGTCTTAATCTCCATACCCGTTCCTTTATTTTCTTCGCATTAAATCGTAGTAGAGCATATAGTAGCTGATACTGCCCGTCTTTTCAAAGAGCTCCCACGCCATTTTTGCCGCACCGTTTTCTTGTCTTTTATCGTGCATAGTTTTCGCCCTCCCGCTATTTATTGTGCGGAGAGAGCAAGAATATTATGCGGTGGACTGACGGCTGTGCCGTCGTGCGGTAGTGAAGTTTTTGCTTCGCAAAAGTGAAGTTTATTTTCAATAAGTGAAGTTGCGACTTCGTCGCAGTGAAGTTTTTTGCGTTCCGCAAAAAGTTGTGGCTGTTATTTATATTCCCTTAACTTGCCCCGCAAGGGGCAGCGGGTGGCACCCGCGGGCAAGTCTTAGTGTCTTTGCGCTCGTGTTTGTAGATAACTTCGCCGTGAAACCGCTTCGATTCAGTACGTCGCCGTAAAACGCGGAGATGCGAGCAGTTCAAGGAAGGCGCGGATTTGCCGCAGGGAGTGTACTGAGCCGTACACGACCAAGGCAAAACGCAAGCCAGACGCTGAAATGCGACGCATATACTCGTTTTATTGCTTGTAGTCTTCGTAGCCGTACTCTTTGAGCAAATTCATCTTATCCCGCCAGTCTTCCTTCACCTTGACGTAGGTGGTGAGAAAAACTTTTGCACCCAAAAACTTCTCCATGTCTTGACGGGCGAAAGACGAAACTTCCTTGATGGCTCTGCCCTGCTTGCCGATCAAGATCGCCTTGTGGTTGGCTCTTTCGCAGACGATATCCAGGTTGATATCGTAAACGCCGTTCTCCTGCTTTTCAAAAGTATTGATGACGATTGCGATACCGTGCGGGATCTCTTTGTCGAATTTGAGCAAAATCTTTTCCCGCATAATCTCCGAGATCATGAACTTTTCACTCTTATCCGATACGATATCTTCCACGAACGCCCGTTCGCCTTCGGGCATTTGTTTCACGAGAAACTCTTTGAGCTGACGGATATTTTTCCCCTTGCGCGCCGAAACGGGGAATACGTCCAAATCCAGCTCTGCGTCGGCAAATTTCGCCATGTCCAAGGGAATGTTCTCCTTGGGCATGATGTCGATTTTCGTGTATGCCACCGCCATGGGAATGCCCAGCGCTTTGTATTTTCTGATTAAGTCAAAGTCTTCTTCCCGTACCCCTTCGTGCCCGTCTAAAACGAACAGGATATAGTCCACCGACTTCGCGCTCATATCCGTAGTGCGCATCATCATATCCGTCAACGCGTTGTGCGCTTTGTAGATCCCGGGCGTATCCACGAACACGATTTGATAATCGTCTTCCGTCAATACCCCCAAAATACGGTCGCGCGTGGTCTGGGGCTTGGGAGAAACGATAGATACCTTCTCCCCTACCAGTACGTTGATGAGCGTGCTTTTCCCTGCATTCGCTCTGCCGATTACCGCTATATATCCGCTTTTCATAGTGAAACTCCTGTATTTTTAAGTGATTACACTCCGTGTGTAAACGCCTACGGCGTTAAAGGCGCAACCTGCGGTTGCTTTTATGGGTCCGCTTTCGTGGGGTTTCACCCCACACCCCACCAGAAACTGAGTTTCTGGACTTCCCGTCAGTTTCTCGTGATCCCCATTTTTCCAAGGATATGCTCTTCCTTTTCACGCATTTCCCGCTTTTCCTCGTCCGTCATATGGTCGTAGCCAAGGCAATGCATAATCCCGTGCACCAACAAATAGTGCAGCTCCCGCTCGTACGAGTGCCCGTACTCTTCCGCCTGCTCTTTTGCCCGCTCGCAACACACCGCCACCGAGCCGATAAGCAAGTTCCCTTCTTCGTCGATATCGAAGGGATAGTCCGCGCCACGCAAAGCCTTGCCTTTGATGCCGTCCAAAGTGGGAAAGCTCAACACGTCGGTAACCTTGTCCGTAGCCCGTGTTTCGCGGTTTAAACGCTGTATCTCCCCTTTATCCACGAATACGAACTCGATAGCCAAAGGCACGTCCGCTTCCGCGAACCCCGCCATGGCTTCTTCCAGCGCGCGGACGCTTTGCAAAGGGAACTCTTCCCCGTCGCAATAGATCGCGAACTTCGTCATACGTTTTCTCCCTTCGTACCGCTTTCCGTCTTTCTGTACTTGATCGACGGGTACTTGATACGGTGGTGGTTTACCCCCGTCAGCGCATATACGAGCGCCTGTCGAATCTTGGTGAGATCGGCAAGCGTGATGTCGCATTCGGAGAACTGCTCTAAATCCATTCTCTCTTCAATGACGGCGCGGATTGCCCTTTCCGCTTCTTCGGGAGTGCGGGCATTCACCGCGCGCACCGCCGCTTCGGACGCGTCTGCAATCATTATGATCGCCGCGAGTTTGGTTTGAGGCTTAGGGCCAAGGTAGGAGAAGTCTTCGATATTCAGCTCGCCGTCCGTCATTTTCAGCGCCTTTGCATAGAAATACCGAATGGGCATCGTGCCGTGGTGCTGTACCGCGATATCCGCAAGAAAATCGGGCAAGTGGTGGTTTCTAATCAGCGTGCTGCCGTCCTTTGCGTGCGAACGGATAATGTCCGCGGAAAGTTCGGGCGTGAGCTCGTCGTGCAGATTATACTCCCCTTGATTTTCGGTGAAATGCTCGGGATAGTGCAATTTGCCCACGTCGTGATAGAGCGCCGCCGCACGCGCATAGTCCACGTTCTCCCCGATCGCCGCCGCGCTCGCTTCCGCAAGCTGCGCCACCATGAGCGAGTGGTGATAGGTCCCCGGCGCTTCCGCTTTGAGCTGTCTGAGCACTCTCGCGTCCGAGCTTGTAAGCTCGCGAAGTCTATATACCGTCAAGCAATTGAATATCACCTCAAACAGGGGCAGAATTGCAAGGAAGATAACGGTGGACATCACCCCGCCGAACAAGCCGTAGCCCATTTTAAGCGCGATGCTCTCCCAAGCGGAAAGTCCGCCGACCGTGCCTTCGACCAAGGAAGACACTTCCAAAAGGAAGATGATGATATCGATAGGGAATACGATTCCCACGCCGATATATACGATACCCAAGCGGGTTTTGACGTGCCCGCAGAAGAAGATTGCAAACATACCCGCCGTAAAGGAAATGAGCAAAGACGAGTAGTAGGCGCTGTCCATCGAAAAGCCGCCGCCGAAGGTGTCGATAACGAAAATCAAAAGCGCGCTGATAATATTCATGAAAATCGCCGATCTTCTATCGACCAGCACGCAGATCAAAAGCGCGACGAGCGCGACGGGGCGCGCATAAATACCGAGATAGGTGCTCATCAGCCAAGAAATGACAAAGTACAGATCGAGCACGGTGAAAAGCAGCGTGATGTTCTTTGCGCCAACCAACATCGCCCTGTCTTCAAAGAAATAATACAAATACATGATCACGACGAGCAAGAAAATACAAAACAGTGCGTACAGATAGTTCGCGCCGTACGTTTTCATATGCTCCTTAATCTCGCCAAACCTGCTGCCCAGAACAAACCCTGCCGCAATGAGTATGAGCACCAGAAAATGCACGAAAAAGATCATGATACTCTTGAACATATCCTGTTTCGTCCAAGCTCTGCCGAATTGCTTTACCGCCATCTTTCGTTACTCTCCTTCCGTGTGTTTCACACGGCTTTTTTCCTTTTTTGCTTCCGCTTTTTCCGCGTCCTTTTCATACGCGCGGATAATCCGCATAACCAACGGGTGTCTTACGACGTCCTTTGCCGTCAAACGGCAAACGCCCACCCCTTCTACACCGTCCAGAATAGAGGTGGCGTGCACAAGCCCGCTTTCCTTTCCGTCCAAGTCGATTTGGGTAACGTCCCCCGTTACCACCGTCTTGCTCCCTTCCCCCATACGGGTGAGAAACATTTTCATCTGCTCCCGCGTGGTGTTTTGCGCTTCGTCCAAAATGATAAACGCGTTCGACAGCGTTCTGCCGCGCATGTATGCAAGGGGCGCGACTTCGATGGCACCGCGTTCCATGAGTTTGCCATACGTCTCCAAGCCCAAAAGCTCTTGCAAAGCATCGTACAGGGGGCGAAGATAGGGATCGACCTTTTCGTGCAGATCCCCGGGCAAAAAGCCCAGCTT
>JAZQLT010000056.1:0-8206 GCA_045542815.1 Candidatus Scatosoma sp.
GAGCAACCGCAATCGCGGTTGCTCCCTTACAACGCATATAGAGAAAATAGATGATACGATATCCTAAAATAAAAAAATCCTGTTTTTGCCAAAAAATATCCCAAAATCTATTGACAAGCCTATCTCCATCGTGTATAATTAGTACGAGTACAAGTTGTACGCATACAAATATAATACGAGGGATGAGTTGTGGCACATATAAATAGTAAGAGACCGAACACGCGGTTACAAATCGTGCAGTTGGCGGCGCGTCATTTCATTGAGCAGGGATATTCTAAGACTTCCGCGAAGAGATTGGCAGCCGAGCTGGACGTAAGTCCCGGAAATATCACCTTCTATTTTCCGAGCAAGGATCACCTGCTTGCCGTTCTTGTCGATGAGCTTTTCGATTTTCAAAACATGATGATGGAGCAAGCTGTGGAAGAGGGAAAGAGCTCGCTTCTTGCTTACTGCTTGGAGCTTACGGCGATGACGGCGATCTGTGAAGAGAGCGAAGTGGCGAGAGATTTCTATGCGGCTTCTTATAAATCCGAACTGACGTTAGAGCTCATTCGCGCGAACGATACGGAAAAGACAAAGGCGGTGTTTGGGGAATTTTGTCCCGATTGGACGGACGAGATGTGGGCAGCTACGGAGAATATCGTGTCGGGTATTGAGTATGCCACGATCATGACGCGGGAAGAAAATACGCCGCTGCCTATACAAATCGAGCGTACGCTGAGTACAATCATGACGATATACGGCGTTCCCGAGCCGCTGCGCAAAAGTAAGATAGAAAAAGTGCTTTCGATGGACTACTGCGCTTTGGGGAGAAGACTTTTATCCGAGTTTAGAGAATATATTGAAAAGGTGAACGAAGAAAAGTTAATAAATGCAAAATGCAAAATGCAAAGTGCAAAATGAAGTGGGGTGGAGAATTAAAAATGCAAAAGGCAAAGTGCAAAATGGGATAAATTATAAGTGATAGGGGGAGAGAATGGAGAACGTGATTGAAATAAAGAGCTTTGATTTTGCGGTTAGGACGGTAAATCTGTATAAATATTTAACGGAAAACAAAAAAGAATTCGTTTTATCCAAGCAACTGCTTCGTAGCGGAACGAGTATAGGGGCAAACGTAGCCGAAGCGCAAAAAGGACAAAGCAAAGCCGATTTTAACGCAAAAATGAATATTGCATTAAAGGAAGCAAATGAAAGCGAATATTGGATTCGTTTACTTCACAGAACGGAATATCTTACGCAAGAAGAATTCAACAGTATTGAAAAAGATATAAAGGAAATCATAGCACTTCTGGTTTCCATCTGCAAAAAAACAAACCAATAATTTTGCACTTTAAATTTTACACATTAAATTTTGCATTTTGCATTTTGCATTTTGCATTTTCTCATTTATCATTGGAGGGAAAACACTATGAAAAAAATCATCAAAACTCTGTTTATCGGCATGTCCTTGTTCTTTGTGTTTGGTTTAACAGCCTGCAAAAAGGACTGCGAACACACCTATGATAACGCTTGCGATATCACCTGTAACGAGTGCGGCGAAGAAAGAGCAGTTGGCGAGCACGACTGGAAGGCTGCCGACTGCACTACGCCCAAGACCTGTAAGGCTTGCGGTGCGACTGAAGGTACCGCGCTTGGGCACGACTATACCGAGTACGCATATGACGAGCATTATCATCAACTCAAATGCACTGTATGCGGCGAGCCGAACGAAGCAACCAAGAGAAGACACGTGCTTGACGACGAGTATGCCTGCGCTTGCGGGGCGGAATTTACCTTTGTAAGAGAAGACGGCGCCGAGGGCTCCGTCGTTGAAAAGCTTTACGATGCAAGCGGAAACGTTGCCAAGGAGTCTGTGTACCTAAATGAAGAATTAAGAGTATATTACGAATACTACCATGACGGGAGCGGCAACGTGATAAGAGAGGAGGACTATAAAGGCGACGGAACTCTTAAAGGATGCTTACTTATAAGCTACAACGAAAACGGCGATATAACAAAATTTGAAAATTATAACGGCAACAGAGAACTTCAGGAGTGTTTCCTTCATGAATACGACGAAGGGGGCAAAAAGATAAAGGATTCGTTTTATAACGGTGATAGAGAGCTTGTCGCTTATACGCTCTACCGTTATGCTGAAAACGGCAATCTGCTTAAACAGGAGACCTTTAACAGCGACGGGAGTTGTAGTGCATACAGTCTTTACGAGTATGATGAAAACGCTAATCTGATAAAGGTGGAGGGGTATAACGCCGACGGAACGGTTAGTGCCCGCGAAATCTACGAGTACGATGAAGACGGTAATTTGATAAAGGAAGAAAGGAAACAATATAAAGAAGACGGAAGTTTGGAGTATATGGATCTCTATGAATATGGGGAGAATGGCGATATAATTAAAGAAGAATATGTTTACTCCGACGGTGTGCGAGAGAGCTATGAATATGACGAAAACGGTAACTTCATTAAGGAAGTTTATACCAATTCCGACGGAAGCTGGTACGCTAACGAGTACGAATACGATGCAAACGACAATTGCACTAAGGAATCCTATACTGATTCTGATGAAAACTGGTATGTTTACGAGTACGAATACGACGAAGACGGTATTTGCATAAAAGAAACGATTACGGACGCGAATAAAGTCAACGTCAAAGAATACGACGAAAACGGTATTTGTATAAAAGAAACGATTACGGGGAGCAATGGTAGCGTAAACGTCAGAGAATACGGAGAAGACGGTAGGCTTGTTAAGCAAACGATGACAGGACCGGAGGGTACGGTGCACGTGGTAGAATTTAACGAGAACGGCGATAGAAGTAAGGAGAAGTGTACGTATGCCAATGGAAGTTGGTATGTCTGTGTTTATGAGTACGACGAAAACCGTAATCTTATAAAAGAAATTTATGAGGATGAGAACGGCAGAGGTTACATTCGTGAGTACGAATACGATGAGAACGGTAACTGTATTAACGAAACGTACACGGAGTTTGATAATGCCGCGGCGTAGGCATACGGAAATTTGCGTATAAGCTAAAAATAAACAGGAAAGGCGTGGGTAAAGCGATACCCACGCCTTTTGCGGCTACATTCGGTGGGCACGATTTTTAAATACCCCCTTGACATAACCGCAAAGCTGTGTTACAATACTAGCATATCAAATCAAAGGAGAAAACACTATGGCAAACGTATGCGTAATCACGGGCGGCGGCAGCGGTATGGGCTTGGAAGCCGCGAAGTTTATGCCCAAAGAAAAAATCATTATCCTTTCGGGCAGAACCATGTCCAAGCTGGAAAATGGGGTTAACGAGCTTAAAGAGTTGGGTTACACTGCTTATGCAAAGACCTGCGATACTTCCGATAGAAACAGCGTAAAGGAGCTTGTAGAGTTTGCGTGCAGTCTTGGCGAAGTGAAGAACGTCATCAATTCGGCAGGGGTATCGCCTGCGATGAAGGGCACGCCCGAGGGTATCCTGCGTATCAATGCGCTGGGTACGGTGTATATCAATCAGGAATTTTCCAAGGTCATGAAGGCAGGGAGTGTTATTGTGGACGTTTCGTCTAACTCGGCGTACGTTTTGCCGTCCTTCATTATCCCCAAGAAAGCGTATGCGCTTGCGGAAACGGACGAAAATGCATTTTTAGCAAAGCTTGTTAAGCGCAGCAACCTTGCCAAGAGCGAGTATCAAAAGAAGGGCTTTGCGTACTCGCTTTCCAAGAATTTCGTAGTCTGGTACGCGAAAAAGTGCGCGTTTGAATACGGCTTGAAGGGGATTCGCGTGGTATCGCTCAGTCCCGGACTGATTGCAACGGATATGGGCAATCTTGAAAAGGAAGAAGGGGGCATGCTGATCCCGTTCTCCGCGGAAGAGAGAATGGGCAAACCCGAAGAACTCGGCTATGCTTTGGCGACCGTTGCGGACGAACGCAACGGATATCTTGCAGGCGTGGACGTACTCTGCGACGGCGGCAGCACCAACGGCATGAAGGAATTTAAGAAAAAGAAGAAATAAGAAAAGGAAGAAAACCGCCTTTTTTCAAGGCGGTTTTTTCATTTGGCGGCGCTATGCCCTTGCAAAAGGGATAAAATTGTGCTATACTATGTCTATGATGGATTTGCGTGCGTTTTCTCAAAAAAGAATATGCGTTGCGGTGAGCGGGGGCATTGACTCCGTTTGCCTTTTGCATTATCTAAAAGCGCGCGAAAAAGAGTGCGGGTATTATCTTTCGGCGGTGCACTGCGAACACGGCATTCGCGGGGAAGAAAGTCTTGCGGATATGCGGTTCGTCCAAGACCTGTGCGCAAAGTGGGGCGTGCCCCTGTTCGCATTCTCCGAAGACTGCCCCGCGCGGGCAAAACGGGAAAAAGAGAGCTTGGAAACGGCGGCGCGGAACTTCCGTTACGAACGCTTCTCCGCTCTCATCAAAGAAAATAAAACGGATTATATCGCTACGGCGCACCATAAAAACGACGACGCGGAAACAGTGCTCTTTCGCTTGGCGCGTGGTACTTCGCTGTCGGGCGCGGGGGGCATGTACGAGATGAACGGCTACCTGCTCCGCCCCTTTTTAGGGTGGACAAGAGCTGAAATCGAGCGGTACGCCGCAGAAAACGACCTTTCCTATCGAACGGACAGTACGAACGGGGAAACGGACGCGACAAGGAATAAACTGCGGATAGAGGTTTTACCAAAGCTGGAAGAAGCGGTGCACGGTGCGGGGGAAAATCTCGTACGCTTTGCCAAGTTGGCAAGCGAAGACGACGCCTTGCTGTACGAATATGCCGAGCCGTTGGTTTCCTATACGGAAGACGGCGTTTGCGTGGATTTTTGCGAAAAAAAGCCCCTGTTTAGAAGGGCATGCCTGCTTGCTTTAAAAGCCTTGGGTGTGGGCAAGGATTACACGTCCACACACTTGGACAACGCGTACGCGTTGCAAGGCGCGGAGCGGGGCGCGAAGATAAATCTTCCGCGTGGGATTATAGCGCAAAAGTCGGCGGAAGGGATTTTTTTCTATGAAGATTGCCCCGAACCCCAAGAAGAAAGGGGTGCGGAAAAACCTTTTGGCATGGACGGGTTTGACGGGGGCAGGTATGAAGTGAAGGTGTCCTTAAAGCCTTTTCTTGACAATGAAAGCCCGTGGAAAACCCTGCGTTTGGACGGAGAAAAGCTGCCCGATGGGGCGGTGTTCCGTTTTCGGGAAGCGGGAGATGAAATGGAACGCTTCGGCGGGGGCAGAAAGACCTTGAAGAAGGTGCTCAACGAAGAAAAAATCCCTTGCAAGGAGCGCGGATACTTACCGCTCATTGCCAAGGATAAAGAAGTGTATGCGGTGTGCGGGGTAGAAATTTCCGAAAAAGTGAAAATCACCGAAAGCACGAAAACGGTGCTGTATATACAGTTACGAAAGAAGAAAAAGGAGTAAAGACAGGTGGCACAAAAGCAGGTATCCGAAATTGAGCGGGTGTTATTATCCGAAGAGCAAATCCAAAAGCGTATTCAAGAAGTGGCGAAGGAGCTGGACGCATACTATGCGGGGAAAAGTCCGATTGCTATCTGTATTTTAAAGGGCAGCGTTGTTTTTTTCAGCGATTTAATCAGGGCAATGGACACTTCGGTTTCGATTGAGTTCATGAAGGTTTCTTCCTACGGCGCGAGCACGACAAGCAGCGGAAAGCTGTCCGTGGGCTTGGATATTCTTTCCAATATTGAAGGGAAGGAAGTGTTGATAGTCGAAGATATTATCGATTCGGGCAATACCATGTACGTGTTGAAGCAGATGTTGCAAACGCGTAGCCCTGCGGATATCCGCATCGTTTCGCTCTTGGATAAGCCTGCGCGGCGTACGGCGGATATTACGCCCGACTTTACTTGCTTTGAGATTGAAGACGAATTTGTGATCGGGTACGGGCTGGACTATGCGGAGAAATACCGCGATTTGCCTTTCGTGGGGATTTTGAAACGCTCGGTGTACGAAAAGTAAACGAAGAAAAAAAGAAAAACAGCTTGCGTTTGCAAGCTGTTTTTGTATGCGCTTTATTGATAGGAAACGGAGTTGAGTTTATAAACGAGTTTGCCCAAGCTATAAGAAAGGGGAGTTTCCAATCTAAGCATGACGTTGCGGTGTTCGTTTTTGGCTGTGGAAGCGGGTTCTTTTGCAATCCAAGCCGTTTGCGTTGCGCCGGGGTTTATCTCGTCCAAAACGATAGAAACGGGGCGGTAGGTAATGGTGCTCGTCTGCTTTTCCGCACTGCCGTTTTTGAAGAATGCGAATTCCGCGCTTTCTGCGGCGCTAAACGCTACCGAAACGGTTTGCACGCTCTTGATAAAGGGACTGTAAACGAGAAGCTTTGCCGAGGAAGTATCCGAAGAGATCCCGCGCAGAGCAAACAGGAGTTGGTCGTTGTCGAGATAGGAGTATTTCTTCTCTTCAATCTCAAAGCTATCCGAAACGGGTTTGCCGTCCTTTTCTGTTACTTTGCAAGTGCCCGCCGTGCCGTTTTCGTTATAGGTCGTCGAGACGGTATAGGCATACGTTTGGAAGCATTCGTCCACCTGCGTAATGCTGCTGCCGTTCTTGGGAGAGCTGCTCACGATTTCTTTATAGGAAGAAATGGGCTGCAAACCGTAGAGCGCCTCGTAGAAACGGGTTTCGGTTTTTACACTGTCTTCCAAAACTGCCGTGTCGTTGCCCAGCGTATAGGTAGCGGTGATAGTTAAGTGCGTCGTATAGCAATAAACGGTCTTACCGTCGCGTTCTTCCCGAACGAGCTCGGTTTTATAGGTGCCGCCGCTGTAAGAGAGTTCGTAGCCGACGGAGTCCAGTCCGTTGCCTTCTTCAAAGGTTACGTCGTAAACGAGCGTTTCGTGGAGTGCTTCCGTCGTTTCTAAGGGGGATTTATGCCAATAATTTTGGAAGGTTACTTTCTGATTGCCCGTACAACCGCCAAAACAGGAAAGGCAGAGGACAAGCGAAAGAATGGACGCGAGTTTTTTTGCTTTCATAAAATCTCCGTCGGGCGAGAATGCGCCCGAAAAATCGTACTTTTCTATTATTATAGCACATTCTTTGCAATTTGTAAAAACAAAATCAAGTTTTCCGCAAATTTCTTGTGAAAAAAAGCTGAAATTTTTAGTATGGATATGCTATAATAAAAGAAAAGACGAAAAGGAGCTCGTGCGATGAATGCGGTTTTGAAGGCGTACACGCTATCGGAATGTATGGAAGCAATGGCAGAGTATGCGGCGGCGTACGAAGCGCAAGGGGGCGTGAATATTATCTTTTGCGAAGACAGATTGACGTTGATTGCCGAAAGAGCGCTTATCCGCCGTTTAGGCGGTACTTTCCGTTCGCACGTATCCACCTTTGCAAGACTGCTTAAAACGGAAGAGCAGGCGATTACCAAGCAAGGCTCGGTAATGGCGGTGGGCGAAGTTATGGCGCGCTTACAGCGCGAAGGGAAATTGCAGTGCTTCACTTCCCTTGCGGGGATTGGGAATAACGCTCGCTGTATCTATGAAACGCTGGCGCAGCTTTCCGCTTCCGAGATTACGCCCGAAGTGCTTAGAGAAAGCCTTGCGCTCCTTCCCGACGATATGTTGAAGAAGAAAATCGCGGATATCGCCGCAATCTATGACGGATATACCGAGTTTTTGCGCGGCGGCGGGTTTGTAGATGAGAGCAAATACCTCGCTCTGCTTCCGCAAAGGTTGAGAAAGGAAGGCACGCTCAAAGGAGTAAACGTCTTTTTCCTTTGCTATAATTCGTTCACAGCGCAGGCGCGGGAGACCATTCGCGCGGCGATTGAAACGGCGGCGAACGTCATCGGGGTGTTCTGCTGCGGGGAAGAAGAGCTTTATACCAACCGTGCCTATCAGTCCTTCGTGCGCGTTTGCCGTGAATACGGCAAGGTGCAGGAACGCGAGCTGGGCACGCCTTTGGACGGAGACGCGGAAATTTTACGAAAGGGGCTCTTTAATCCCGTACACGCAAAGGAACGCGTCAAGACGGAGAGAATTTGTATTTTTGAAGCGGAAGACAAGGCGGCAGAGGCGGAGTATGCCGCGGCAAAGATTCGCCGCGCTATGGCGGAAAATCCCGCCCTTCGCTATCGGGATTTTGCCCTGCTGGTACCCAACGTTTCGGCGTATTCTCTGCCTTTGAAAAAAGCGTTGGGGGAATACGGTATTCCCTATTTTATCGACGAGAAAAA
>JAZQLT010000057.1:0-5918 GCA_045542815.1 Candidatus Scatosoma sp.
AAGAAAGGGAAAAACGGGAAAAAGATATGTTTGAAGAAGAATACGGCGAAGAAAATTTAGTCGTCAGCACGAAAACGGAATACGACGCGGAAGAGAACGTCCTTCGCCCCAAGACTATGTCCGATTACGTCGGGCAGCAAAAGGTGAAGGAAAATCTCGGCGTGTATATCGCCGCGGCGAAAGCACGCGGGGAGGCGCTCGATCACGTGCTTTTATACGGCCCTCCGGGGCTGGGTAAAACCACTCTTTCGCACATCATCGCCAACGAGCTGGGCGTTTCCATCAAGCTCACCAGCGGACCTGCTATTGAGCGTTCGGGAGACCTTGCGGCGATTTTAACCAACTTAAACGAAGGGGACGTGCTCTTTATCGACGAAATTCACCGTTTAAACCGTTCGGTGGAAGAGATTTTGTACTCCGCGATGGAAGACTATGCCTTGGATATTATCGTCGGAAAAGGACCTTCGGCGCGGAATATCCGCTTCTCACTTAAAAAATTCACTTTGATCGGCGCAACTACCCGTGTAGGTATGCTTGCCGCGCCCTTGCGCGACCGTTTCGGGATTATCAACCGCTTGGAGATGTACACCCCGCACGAATTGCAGCAGATCGTTACCCGTTCGGCAAAAGCCTTGGATATTTCCATAGACGACGACGCGGCGGCGGAGATTTCGCGGCGCAGCCGCGGTACGCCCCGTATCGCAAACAGACTGTTAAAGCGGGTGCGAGATTTCTCCTTGGTCAAGGGTAATACTACGATCACGCGCGACGACGCGCGCTTTGCGCTCGCAAGACAAGAGATTGACGAGCTGGGCTTGGACGAAACCGACCGTAACCTGCTCCGTGCTCTGATAGAAAAGTTCGGCGGCGGGCCGACGGGCTTGGAGACGCTCGCGGCGACGATCAACGAAGACGCGAATACTATCGAAGACGTGTACGAGCCATACCTTTTGCAGCTTGGGTTCATTGCCCGCACGCCGCGCGGAAGAATTTGTTTAAAAGACGGCTATGCGCACATGGGCTGCGAGCCTGGGATGAAAGCGCGCAGACAGATTTCGCTTTTTGAATCGGACGATTAAGCATATGCAGGAAAAAGTACAGTATAAAAAAAGTGATTTTTACTACGATCTGCCCCAAGAACAAATCGCGCAGACCCCCGCAAACCCGCGGGACTCGTCTAAACTTTTGGTGTATGATCGGAAAAGTAAAAAAATCGAAGATAAAATCTTTCGGGATATCACAGAGTATCTCCAAAAAGGAGACGTACTCGTTCTCAACAACACCAAGGTAATTCCCGCACGCATGTACGCGCAAACCGCGCACGGCGGGGCGGTGGAAGTGCTGCTTTTAAAGCGATACGATCTCAACACCTGGGAAGTGCTGATGCGTCCCGGGAAAAAGGGCAAGATCGGCGCAAAAATGACGATCGGCGACAAGCTTTCCTTTGTTGTGAAAGATATCACGGAAACGGGCGAACGCATCGTTGAATTTTCCTACGAAGGCGCGTTTGAAGACGTATTAAACGAAGTGGGGACGATGCCCTTGCCCCCGTATATCCGCGAAAAGCTCAAAGACCAGGCGCGGTATAACACGGTATATAGCAAGGTGGACGGTTCGGCGGCTGCGCCCACGGCGGGCTTGCATTTTACGGACGGACTTTTGCAAACGCTCAAAGACAAGGGCGTGGAGATTGCCGAAGTGCTTTTGCACGTGGGCTTGGGCACTTTCCGTCCCGTCAGCGAAGAGATTATCACCGATCATAAAATGCACTCGGAGTTTTACGAGATCAAAGAACAAGCGGCACAGATCATCAACCGCGCGAAGCAAGAAGGGCGGCGGGTGATCGCAGTGGGTACGACTTCGGTGCGCACGCTGGAAAGCGTGGCGGACGAACGGTGTATGGTACGCGCATGCAGCGGCAATACGGAGATTTTTCTCTATCCGCCCTATAAAATGAAGTGCGTGGACGCGCTTATTACCAACTTCCATTTGCCCGAAAGCACCTTGATTATGTTGGTGGCATGTTTAACGGGCAGGGAAGAGATTTTAAACGTGTACAAGTATGCGGTGGAGAATAAGTATCGCTTTTTCTCCTTCGGCGACGCCACGTTCATCGTATAGGCGGCGCATCTCTTTGTCGCGCTTGCGTTTTTCCTTGCTCATTTACGACTTGTAAACTCCCGTCGGAAAAGCCGCGCGCTTCGCGACCTGCTTGCCTCTACGAAGAACTATTCTGCTTTCCCGTAAAATTCGGGGATAACACCATACCATGTATGCGATGAATAAGGAAACGCTATGAATACTTACGCAAAATACAATCAATCGGCGGAAGACTATCTCGAAAGCATTTTAACGCTTGGCGAAGAGCGCGCGGTGGTGCACCGTATCGACGTGGCAAAGCGCATGAACGTTTCGCAGGCGGCGGTGAATAAAGCAATAAAATTGCTTGTAGAAAAGGGATACGTCTATGAAGACGGGAAACATCTTTATCTTACCGAAGCGGGCAAAGCGTACGCGAGAGCGGTATATGAAAAGCACTGTATCATTCGCGAGTATTTGCTCGCCAGCGGGGTAAGCGCGGCGGCGGCGGAAGCGGATGCTTGCCGCATGGAACATCTGATTTCGGACGAGACCTTTTGCATGATGAAAAGGGCGATCGGAAAATAATACACTAAGAAACTTTAAAAGGAGAAATCTTTATGAAAAAGCTTCAAAAAACAAACTGGGTTCGGAAAATGATCGTAGGCGTATGCACGTGCTTGATGACCGTGCTTTTGGCTGGCTGCAGTCTTTCGGGGCTTGCAGACCATATTGGAGACCTGTTCGGAAATAAAACGGGCAAGGAACTGGACGGGCTTACCTATCAGCTCAGTGCCGACGGCACGTATTACACGCTTGTGGACTGTGAGAAAGGGGTTTCCGTAGCGGACATCGTGGCAGAAATCGACGGAGTTCCCGTAACCACGATTGCGGGGGATACTTTCTTTAACAACCGCAGTGCGTTGACAAAAATCAATATCCCCGATTCCGTTACTACGCTCGAAGACGACTGTATCAGCCAGTGCTATTACATAAGAGATATCGTCATTCCCGATTCCGTTACCTATATCGGCAAAAACGCATTCTACCATTGCAGAGCAATGCGTTCGATCACCATTGGCGCGGGCGTGGAAACCATCGGTGATTACGCGTTCTATATCTGCGATGACTTGCAGACGGTAAACTACCGCGGCAGTGCAGCGGAATGGGATGAAATTCAAATCGGCGCAGGCAACGAAGATTTGACGGAGCTGCAACGCAACTACGTCGCAAAAACTTCTTCTGCGGAATAATTATATAAAATAATGTAGCGGCGGGATTTTCCCGCCGTTTTCCGTCGCTACAAAAAAAATTTTTCCAAAAATTTCTTAACCATGGTTCATTTTTGCTTGACAACGGCATAGGATAATGATATAATACAAAAGAATTACGGATAAAAATCCGCTTTTTCTTTTTGGTTAAAACTTAACCAAGGTTAAGAAAATAATAAGGAGCAACGATATGAAGCTTTTATCCCAGCTTGCGATTGGAGAAAGGGCAACGGTGATTGCCGTAAACGGAGAAGGGGCGATTCGCCGCCGCTTATTCGACATGGGGATTACCCCCGGTGCGGAAGTATATTTAAGAAAGAAAGCGCCCTTAGGAGACCCCATTGAGATTGCGATCCGCGGGTATGAGTTGACTTTGCGGAAGACGGAGGCGGCGCACGTCGAAGTGAAATAATAAACAGAGAACCCGCATCGCCATACGGCGTTGGGCTGTGCTTTTCTTGCTCAGTAACTCATAGAGTAACCATTTATATAAGGAGAAATCATGTTAAGATTTGCATTAGTGGGCAATCCCAATTCGGGAAAGACCACGCTATTCAACGCGCTGACGGGCAGTACGGCGCACGTGGGCAACTGGCCCGGGGTAACGGTAGATAAAAAGACGGGTACGTACAAAAAAGCGGACGACCCGATCGATATCGTGGATCTGCCGGGGATCTATTCCCTTTCCCCCTATACGCCCGAAGAAGTGATTGCAAGAAATTTCATTCTTGACGAGCGTCCCGATTGCTTGATCAATATCGTGGACGCAACCAATTTAGAGCGTAACTTGTATTTAACGACCCAGCTTATGGAGCTTGACGTACCTATGGTCGTTGCGCTCAACATGACGGACGTACTCGACAAGCGGGGCGACCGTATCGATGTGAGAACGCTGGAACGGCGTATCGGCTTACCCGTAGCGGAGATATCCGCACTCAAAGGGGATAACGTAGAGAAACTGATGTCGTGTGCGCTTGAAGCGGTGAAAACCAAGCGCGCGGGCAGCAGCGTATTGACGGAATCTGCACTCGGCTCGGCAATCAATAATGCGGAGATTGCGTTAAAACTCAAGGAAGTGGAAGCACCCCTGTTCCATGCGGTAAAGCTTGTGGAAAAGGACTCGATCGAAGTGCAGACCCACCCCGCCGAAGCGCGTGCCGTGGAAGCGTTTATCAAAGAAAACGTCCTTTCCGACACTTTCAACGGGGACATGGAAGCGGCGATTGCCGACGCGCGATACAAGTACATAACCGCGCACTTCTCTTCCACGCTCACGAGAGCGAGAAAACCCAGCTACGACGAGCTGTCCAAATCGGATAAAGCGGATAAAGTGCTCACGCACAAATGGGCGGGCATTCCTATATTCCTTGTAATTATGTTCGCGATTTTCCATTTGACTTTCTCGGAAAACTTCCTGTATCTTGGCAGTATCATTCCCGCGTTCGGCGAATGGTGCGGTGTGGAAGGCGGTGCGGCAAAGACGGTCTTTTTTGCGAGCGGGCTCAACTCCCCCGGCGTGATTTTATTTAACGCGCTCGACCTTTTTACCAGTCAAATAGGCGAGTGGCTGTCCGTCGGCTTGGAATCGCTCGGTGCAAGCAGTATCCTTTCGGGCTTGATCGTGGACGGCATTTGGGGCGGTATTGCGGCGGTGCTTTCTTTCCTTCCGCAAATCTTGGTGCTGTTCTTGCTCTTTTCCATTTTGGAAGACAGCGGTTATATGGCGCGCGTAGCGTTCATGCTGGATAGAATTTTCCGCCGTTTCGGCGTTTCGGGCAGAGCGTTCATGCCCATGATTATGGGCTTCGGTTGTTCCGTACCCGCGATGATCAATACCCGTACCATGGCAGACGAAAAGGAAAGACAGGCGACCGTTCGCGTAATTCCGTTCTTCTCTTGCGGAGCAAAAATGCCAATCCTGCTTGCGGTGTCAGGGGGGATCGTGCAGGTGTTTAACGTCGGCAATGCCGATCTTATCACCTATTCCATGTACCTGCTCGGGATCGTAACGGCTTTGCTTTCCCTGCTCGTGATGCGCAATACTACCCAGCGCGGCGAAGCTTCGCCGTTTATCATGGAATTGCCTACCTACCATATGCCCGGGTTTAGAAACTTGATGCTCCACCTTTGGGATAAAGCAAAACACTTCATCACCAAAGCGTTTACTATCATTCTCGTTTCCTGTGTAGTCATCTGGTTCTTGTCTAACTTCACGTGGGATTGGTCGTACGTGGGAGAGAGCGGTATGGATACTTCCATTCTCGCGTCTATCGGTAAACTCATACAGCCTATCTTCACGCCGCTCGGCTTTGGCAGCCAGCTCAACGAAAAAGGCTGGGTGTTTGCAGTGGCGGCAATCACGGGCTTGATTGCCAAGGAAGACGTTATTGCAACGTTCGGAACGCTTGCTTTGAGCCTTGGCGCAAAGCTGACCGAAGCACAGCTTGAAAGCGGCGTTGCGCAGGTGGAGTTCCTTATTCAGGCAACAGGCGTAGGCGTACCTGCGTTGATCGCGTTCATTGCGTTCAATATGCTCACCGTTCCCTGCTTTGCGGCGGTAGCGGCGGC
>JAZQLT010000058.1:0-17087 GCA_045542815.1 Candidatus Scatosoma sp.
CTACTATGAAGCGCTTGGGTGCGTGTATTTAGAAGCGATGGCGTGCGGTACTCCTGCCGTTGGGTGTTTGGAAAACGGTATTGACGAGATCATTACCCACGGGCAAGACGGGTATTTGGTGGAAAATCATAACGTGGAGCAAATAGCAGAATGCTTGCTTTCTCTTTGCGACGCTGCGCTTCGGGAAAAGATAGGAAAAGCGGCGAGAGAAAAGGCGGTTGCAAGCTGTCAATGGAAACACTCTGCCAAAGCGGTAGCAAAGGTGTATGAAAGCGTTTGTGCGGTGAAATAAGATGGATTATAAAATTATTACGGACGAAGCCGCATTTTTGGCGGAAAAAGAGACTTGGACGGAAATATGCTCCAAGATGACCAATCCTACGCCCTTTCAAACGTGGGAATGGAACTATATATGGTGGAAAAATAACGAGCCTGTCGATAGTCTTTATATCGTCAAAGCCTTTGAAGGGAAAAAAGTGTTCGGCTACGCGCCGCTGCTTTTGAAAGACGGCTGGGTTGAGTTTATCGGCGGCAGAGATATGGATTACGGGCGTTTTGTCGTCTCTCAAAAAGTCGTGCCCGTTATCGAAGGTTTTTTGGATTTGCTGTTAAGTAAAAAATATTCTCTGCGTTTGCAAGAAATGGCGGCTGGGGATACGCAGCTGCATATCGTGCAAAAGGTATTAAAAGAGAAAAAAGGATATCTTGACTTCCAAACAACGCGTACCATGTGGGTGCAAACGGAAAAATACGCGTCTTTTGAAGAGTATTTTTCACTCGTGAGCCAAAGCATGCGCAATAAGACGATTAAGGCGGGTTTAAAAAGGGGAGTTACGCTTGGGAAGGAAGAAATCTGCGATACTCTGTGCACGGAAATAGAAGATATTTTCGCGAACCGTCAGGAAGCGCGCGGGGGAAGCCGCGATATCTCTTGGGCGATCACCGTCATACGCGAAATGTCGGCTTGCGGGCTGTTGGACGTCTATATGGCAAGACTGGAAGGACGGGCAATCGGTTTTTTGGTTGCGATGGAGAACCAAAAATCCGTCTATATTTGGTTGGTTGCTTTCAAAATGGAGTATAGGGACTGTTTCCCAGGACAATTGCTTTTTTATCAGGCGATCAAAGACGGATTTACGGATGGAAAAGAGAAAGTGGATTTTATGCGCGGGGACTATGATTTTAAAGCGCGTTGGGAATGTGAACTCGACTCCAATCATACCGTTTGCGTATATCGCAGCCGATTTGCACGGTTTAAGAAAAAAATAGGCTTAAAATGGAGACCGCGCCTTAAAAAAATCGTGTACGGGAACAAATTTCTTAAAAGGATCTATAAAAAACATGCAAAGTAAGAAAAAAATTCTCGTGCTGTTCGTCGAACCCATGCATTACGGGCTGGATCTTATCCGCGAAGTTTATGAAAAAACGGATTTTACTTATCAGTATGTGTACTGCCATCAATCGGTAACGGGGAAAGATTCGTTGCTTTTGCCCAACGGCGCGATCGTGTGCAGCGGAGATAAGGCAGAAAGAAAAAAACAGATAAAAACCGTTTTTAAAGAGTTTCAACCCGATTTTGCCGTTATCAACGGGTACGTGGGTACGGAGCAGGTCTGCGCGATACGCTATTGCCAAAAGAAAAAAATTCCTTATGCGATCGAATCGGATACGCCCTTGCATATTCCAAGCTCTAAAATAAAAGCTTTTTTAAAAAAGCAGTATTTAAAAACGCTTTTGCGTTTTAAAAGCTGTTACGGGTTTGCAGGCGGGAGCTTACAGAAGGAAAACTTTTTATATTACGGTATTCCCGAAAAACGCTGTTTTATTATGCCTATGTCGATTAGCGCGGACAGGCTTTTAAAGGAAAGCCAAAGCTTACCGACAAAGGTGCAGATGAAAGAAAAATACGCTCTGGCAGGCAAAGAAGTCTTTTTATTCGTCGGCAGATTGACGGAAGTAAAGAACGTATCTTTGCTAATCAGGAGTTTTGCTGCGCTTAAAAACAGCAGGCAAGACGTTGCCTTGTGTATCGTAGGCGACGGGGAATTGAGAGAAGAATTGAGAGCGCTTGTTAAAGCGTTGGATTGCGAAGACGCGTATTTCTTCGGTTACGTAGGCTTTCCGCAAAACGTGGAGTTCTATAAAATGGCGGACGTATTCGTTTTACCTTCTTTGCATGAGCCTTGGGGGCTTGTTGTCAACGAAGCGATGACGCTGGGGTTGCCCGTAATCGTATCTTCCAAGGTCGGGTGCCGTCAGGATTTGGTAAGGCAAGGAGAAAACGGTTTTATATTTGAAGACGGAGACGAGACGGGGCTTGTAAAAGCCATGCAATGGATGATAGACGCAGAGTTGTCTGCGTTTTCGGAAAACTCGCTTGCGCGAATGGAAGAATGGAATTTTGAGCGGTATTTACAGAATTTTTTAAAGGCAATCGAGCATGCAACGAAATGAGAGTATCATAAAAACTGAAAAGACTATTTTCTTTATGATGATGTGGGTATTTTATTCTTTGAATTCAAGATACCTGCAAATCCCATTTGCACACATTTTGCGCTGGGGATTTTTGGCGGCGCTTATTTTCTGCGTGCTGGCGATTGAAGGCGTAAAGATCGGCGAGCCGCCTAAGCTCATGTTTTTATATTCGCTTGCCGTGCTGCCGTCCGTGCTTTTTAGCATTGATAAGGTAGAGTCCTTGGTCAAAATCCTTTCGCTCGTTATCGTTTTGTGGGGAACTTATATTTATTTCGATACCCGCCCACAAAAAGCGGACTTGGAGTTTGCTTTAAAGAGCATCATGTGGATTATGATTTTGTTCCAAGTGCAAAGTGTAGTCTGCTTAATGTTAGGGCTTGGCAGGGGCGACCGCGCGACGGGTGTAACGACGAATGCGAATACGCTCGGCATTTATTCGAACGTTGCGCTTCTTTCCGCTTTTTATTTATTAGTGAATAAAAAAGAGAAAAAGGGAACTTGGTTTTATCTCTTTATCATTGCGTCTTGTATGGTTACCGCAGTGCTGTCGGGTTCGAGAACGGCTTTGGTTACGTTGCTTATCAACGTCGTGATTGTTTCCTTTTTAAAGATAAAAAGCCTGCTTGGAAGACTGAGCTTTGCGCTCATTGTAGGAACGTTTGGGGTCTTACTGTTTACGGGCGCATTAGGCGATTTGGGCTTGCCCGCGCTGGAAAAGATACTGTCGGGTGATGTTACGCGCGGGGAGCTTTGGGAACTTGGTGTTGACGTTTGGAAAAGATTTCCCATTTTCGGTTGCGGGTATTCCGTTTCGTCAAGTTATAATAACTTGCCCGGTTCGAAAGGGTACGATTTTCATAACAGTTTTCTAACGATTTTGGCGGAAATAGGTATTTGGGGCTGTTTAATTTTGGGCGTGTCCATATTCTTCGTTTTAAAAGGAACGCTAACGCAAAAGGGCGAAAAAGGTAAAATTACCATTTTGCAAATCGCTTTTCTTATGATTTTAGAACTGTTGATTGCGGCATGGAGCGAGTCTTTTCTCTTTGCCGTAGGCAGTACAGAAGCTTGTACCTTTTGGGTGCTAATTTCATGGATCATCGTGTATAAAAAGAAAGAAAAAGAAGAAGCTTTCACGAATAAGGAGATAGAAAATGGAAAATAAAAAGCGTTTGGCGTTTTTAATGTCATCGTGCGACAGTTATGAAGATTTGTGGGAACCCTTTTTTGAGTGCTTGGATCTTTGTTGGAAGGATATTCCCTATCCCGTATATCTCAATACGGAGTTTAAACAATTCACCCCCAAAAAAGAGTTACGTTTTTCCGTAACGACGCTAAACCAACGCAAGACAAAAAAGATTTCTTGGAGCAAGCGTTTTATCGATGCTTTAAACAGAATCGAAGAAGACTATATCTTTTTGGTTTTAGACGACTTCTTTGTTTGCGATCAAGTAGATGGGGATAAGTTTGAAGAAATCTTGGATATCATGGATCAAGATAAAAGCATTGCTTCTTTCCAAATGTACGGTACGAGAAGACGCAATAAAGCCCCCGAAAATTATGTTTTGGCAGAGAATATGGAATATTCTCTAATGGAAAGGCACGGCTGGAAAACGCACTTTGTACCCACAATTTGGAGAAAATCCGTGCTTTTGAAATGGTTGCGCCCTTGGGAATCGATTTGGGGATTTGAAGGGTACGGCTCGGATAGAGCAAGACGGTGGAATTATAAGGAAAAGGTGTTTATCGTCGATAATCCGCCCATCTACGATTATTTGTGGATAAAGGATTGCAGCGCGTGTATCAATGGGAAATGGTTGGCAGAGCCTGAGCTTTTGGACTTTTTTGAGAAGAATGCTATCTTTGTCGATTGGTCTAAGCGGGGCAAAATGACGTATGAAGAGTACCAAGCCGTTACAATGAAAGACGTCATCAAAAAATACACTTTCGGGCAGATCATCGTGAAAGCGTTTAACCGCTTCCGTTCATTTTTCTAAAATGGGACAAACTTAAAACAAGAAACAATACGTAGAAATTGTATTTCATCGGAGACCAAATGGAAGGAACGAGAAATTTAAAATGGGGGGTCATTCTCTCCTACATAACCATGTTTACGAGCCTTGCCGTTTCTTTGCTCTATACTCCGTTTTTGTTGGATTCGCTCGGTTCGCAGCAATACGGCTTGTACAACATGGGGCAATCTGCCGTCAGCTTTTTAAGTATTGCGGAGTTTGGGTTTGGCTCGGCGGTAGTGCGCTATGCGTCCAAATATCGTGCGGAAGGGAACGAAGACAAAACGGCGGGATTATACGGCTTGTTTTTACGGTTGTACGGGATTTTGGCGCTTATCATTCTCGTAGGGGGCATGACGATTTGTGCGCTCTCTTCTTCGATTTTCACCGTTTCTACGGGCGCGCAAGGGCATTTCGAGCTTCGGGTCATCATCTTCGTAATGGTGATCAACCTTGCTTTGACTTTTGCTTCGCAACCTTATCATGCAATCGTTACTTCGTATGAGAAGTTTGCATTTATCAAGATAACCAATTTAATTTACACCCTTTTAAAGCCCTTGGTCATGATACCTTTGCTTTTGTGGGGATATAAAGCGATTGCATTGTCGATTGTGGCGCTCGTTTTACAGCAGATTTTGAATTTCGTACATATCGTTTACGTGCATAAAACGCTGAAAGTAAAAATTTCTTTCAAGAAAAAGGACATGGATTTCAGCATTCTCAAAGAGATCGTGGGATATTCCTTCTTTATTTTCTTGGGAACGATCGTTGGGCAATTGAACGATAACGCGGATAATATTATTTTGGGCATCATCAGCGGGGAAGTCGCCGTTGCCGTGTATTCGGTTGCGTATCAGTTATATTCGTATGTACAGCAAATCCCCGGCATGGTTTCGGGCGTATTTTTCCCGCGGATTACCGCGCAAATCACGCAGGGCGCGGACATGGAAGATATGACCAACTTATCCATTCGGGTAGGGCGTATTCAATTTTTCCTTGCCTTTTTGGTGTGTAGCGGGTTCGCGTTATTCGGGCAAGAATTTATCTATCTTTGGGTAGGGAGCGAGTATGCGCTTGCGTACTGGATCGTATTGGTGCTTGCCATTCCAATCGTGATTCCCACCATTCAGGCAATCCCCGTACAAGTATTGCAGGCAATCAATAAACATAAATTTAAAGCGATTTTATACGTAGTGTGCGCGGTATTGAACGTGATCGCGAGCATACCCGCGGGGATTTATTTTGGCCCGCTTGGCTGTGCGGTTTGTACGGGCTTGACAACCCTTTTGACCAAGGGCATTATCATCAACTGGTACTATGCGAAAAAAATCAAGCTGGGCATAGGACGGTTCTGGAAGAATATCTTAGGACTTCTCGTAAAATTTTTACCGTTGATTGCCGTTGGGATCGGGATCAACCTGCTGATCCCCAACGTTTCGTGGCTGTGGCTGTTCTTGAAGATCGGTTTATATGCAGGTATCTTTGCGATTTATTCTCTGTTTGTTTGCATGAACAAGGAAGAAAAAGGGCTCGTGGCGGAATTTTTACACTATAAGAAGAGAAAGCAATAGGAGCGCGGTATGGGATTTTCATCGTTATTTTTTAGAGGGATACGCTTTTTATGCCGACCTTTCGTTAAGCTGGACGCACGTTTGGAACGCAAGCTTGCGCAAAGGGAACGCGAGAAAAATATAAAGACCGCAAAGCAGGCGGAGCGCTTTTCCTACGCGAACCCGCGCGATACCTTCTTCTCAAAAATCCGTATCATCACGCATGCGGGCGGGGGCTTGCAGGGCATGGCGTATTTGAATTGTAAGGAAGCACTGCCCTTTTACTACGAAAAGGGCAACCGCGTATTCGAATACGACGTGGAACAAAAAGACGGAAACTATATCCTTGCCCATACCGACGAAAACAACCCGCAAGGCGCTTTGGACGGGCGGTTTACTTCCTTGGGGATTTTAGAGTGCTTAGCGTTTTTGGAAGCACATGAAGATATGACGGTCATTTTCGACTGCAAATTTGAGAACCTGGGCGCGTTTGCCGCCTATATCAAAGCGCATGCGGAAGAAGGTGCGTTAAAACGTATCGTTATACAGGTATTCAACGAGCAAAATATTTTGGATATCCGCAAAGTATATGATTTTAAAACGTTACACGTCTGTATGTATGCGACGGATTACGTACAAACGGTGCAGACCTGCATAAAACACGGCGTGGGCGCGGTGTCGGTGTCCGTAAAGGCGTTGAACGAGCGCGCGGATTGGGAAGTTTTCGAGAAAAACGATATCTGCGTATTTGCTTATACGGTAAATACGATGCAAGAATATAAGCGCTTAAAAGACAAAGGCGTTACGGGGGTATTCAGCGACTTTTTGTACGATACCGACGTGGAAACTGCGGGGGCATAAATGAATCCGATCAAGAGCATAAAGGCAAGAATAGACGGCGTTCGCAACACCAAAAAAAGCCGTTACTGGGAATATACCGCTTACTATAACGACGGGGAGATTTGGGAAGATACTTTTTTCTTCGAGTCCTTCGGCGGGGCGAATTTTCAGGGCAATCCTTATTATATATATAAGGAAATGCTTTTTGCGCCCGAATATAAGCATTTTCAGAGAATTATTGCCCATAAAGCCCCCGAAAAATTGCAAGCGGAGCTTCGTTCCCGCGGGTTAATAGACGAGCGGGTGCGTATCGTGGAAATGCATTCTGCGGAATACCGCAAAGCGGTCTCGCACGCGAAATATCTCGTCAATAATGTATCCTTTACAATGGATTTTATCAAAAAAGACGGGCAGGTGTATCTCAACACTTGGCACGGTACGCCGCTGAAAACTTTGGGGAGAGACGTGGCGGGCGACCCGTTTGCGTGTATCAACGCGCAAAGAAATATGCTTATGAGCGATTATCTGCTTGCGCCCAACGCTTTAACGAAAGAGACCTTCGAAGAAGGACACATGACGAAGGATATTATGCAAGGAGAACTTTTCCTTGGCGGATATCCCCGAAACTCGGTTTTTTTCAAGCAAGAAGACAGAGAGAAAGTAAAGCAAAAGTACGGTTTGCAAGGGGTCAAATCCGTTTTCTATATGCCGACGTGGCGCGGGAACGCCTGCGCAACGGATAAGGTGGATCAGGTCAGCGATATAGAACGGCTTGCCAAAGAGCTTGGCGAAGGTTACCGCGTCTATGTGAAATTCCACCCTGCGATGAAAACCGCAAGCGCCGAATTTTCCTATTGTTTGCCCATGCCGGAAGGTATCGAAGCGTATGAGTTTTTGAATGCAGTCGATATCTTGATTACCGATTATTCGAGCGTGTTTTTCGATTTTGCGAGCACGGGTAAGAAGATCGTATTGTATCAGTACGACAAGGAAGAGTATTTTAAATCGCGCGGCACGTACGCGGAAGCGGAAGAGAATATTCCGTTCGATACCGCTTACGATTTTGAACAGTTGCTCGCCATGGTTAAGAGCGGGGAAGAAAAGGAATATCCCGCGTTTTTGGACAAGTTTTGCAAATACGATAGCGCGCTTGCCGCGAAACAGGCACTTGAAAAAATATTGCAGGGCAAACCCGCCGAAAAGGGCAAAGCGGTGGATTTATACGTGATCGATTTCCCCGTTACGGAAGCGGAGCTTTTCTCCATGAAAGAAAAGCTGCAAGGGCAAACGTATCGGTTTGTGTTCGTGCTGGGAGAGCATTCCAAAGCCTTTGAAGTCATCAAGCGTTGGGGAGAGATAGACTACACTTCGCTCAACGTGTATAACCGTCTAACGCCCAAGGAACGGAGAAAGGAAAGACGGTTGCGGTTTGTGTATGCGCTCTTTAAGAGCAAGAAAGCGCTTGCAAAGCTCAAAGCATTTGGTGCAAGAGAGCGCAAACGGCTTTTCGGGAACATGAAGATAGGGCATATTTACGCGAAGAATACGAAGCTGCCTACGGCGGTACGCTATGATGCGGAAGCGTGGCAGGTATAAAAGGAGACAGGCATGAAACGAGTGATTACGTACGGTACGTTTGATTTATTGCATTACGGACATATCAATTTATTGCGCAGAGCAAAGGCTTTGGGGGATTATTTGATCGTGGTGCTTTCCACGGACGAATTTAACTGGAACGAGAAGGGCAAAAAATGCTATTTTACCTACGAACAGCGTAAAAAACTGTTGGAAGCGATCCGCTACGTGGATCTCGTTATTCCCGAAGAGAACTGGGAGCAAAAGGCGAGCGACGTGAAAGAGTATCACGTGGATACCTTTGTTATGGGGGACGACTGGACGGGGAAATTTGACTTTTTGAAGGAGTATTGCGAAGTCGTTTATCTGCCCAGAACGCCGGAAATCTCTACGACGCAAATCAAAACGGAGTTGAAAAAGTAAAAAGGGATTTTACATGAAGAAGATAAAAATTTTCTTGGGGGGGTACGTGAATTTCCCCAACGCGCAGAATATCAATTGCGATAATATCGCCAAATATTTGGACAAGGATAAGTTCGAGGTGCATACCATGTACACGACGATGAAGCCTGTCGATAAGAAAAAGTATAAGGCTTTGGGTATCAAGCTTCACAGACTTTGGCATCACCGTATCGTGTGGGTTTTGACGAAACTTTGGGCAATGCGCCGTGCAAAGTGCGATATTTATTATCTCCCCAAGCAAGAAAAAATGGACGTTACGTTTGCAAAAAAACATAAAGGCAAGGGTAAGGTGTTTCTCTCGTCCGTGGAAGGGGTTGTAGGTGAGCAAATTCCTATAGAAGATGCTGTGCAAAAGCATTATTTTACGAAGTTAATGGACCATACCTTTTCTATCAGCGAATGTGTGCGCGAAAGCGTGAAAAACTGTTGGGATTACGATAGTAAGGTCTTATATCTGGGGGTCAATGAGATTGCACGGGAAGCACGGGCGAAGAAGGAAATAAAAAATATTATTTGGATCGGGTCGGTGATCGATAGAAAACGACCGTACTTACTTTTGGAGTGTGCGAAAGCATTTCCCAATCTGCAATTTACAATAATCGGAGACGGGGATAAATCGCAAGAGCTTATCCATGTTCTTAAAACGGAAGAATATAAAAACGTGCAATATCTTGGACGTATTCCCAACGAGCAGGTCTATAAGGAATTGGAAAAAGCCGATTTGCTTTTAATGACTTCGGATAAGGAGGGCTTGCCCAAGGTGATTGGAGAGGCGATGATGTCTTCCGTTCCCGCCATTTATATTAACGAGTGCTATTCGGTAGATTATGTACAAGACGGTGTAAACGGATTTGGTGTGGCAAGCGTGGAAGAAATGAAACAAAAGGTACAATATCTTTTGGACAGCCCTGAAAAATACCAAGAAATGTCCAAACAGGCGTTTGACAGCATTCAAAAATACCGCTGGTCGGAACTGATCAAAGCCTACGAAGCTTATTTTGAAGGATGCTTAGCAAAATGCGGGGTTAAGGAGTAAACAGTGGAACAGATAAGCCAATTGTTCGCTTTTGAAGAAAAATATCCGTTTTTATACGATGTTTTGGTAAACGGCGTGCCTATTTATACGAGCTTTCGAGATGGGGTCGCGCAGCGTTTAAAAGACGGCGCGGCGGCGGTGCCGCAGGTGGGGGAAGAGCCAAAAGGCAAAGTGTCCTTAAAAAGGATTTTGCACGGTTTTTTCAAAAAGCGTAAAGGTAAGAAAAAGAAGACGCTTATTTTCACTTCTACCGTGTATCGCAGAGATAAAGGGCGAAATCTGGCGGCGGAATATTTAATGGACAAGTATCCCGACGCGTTCGTGTTTGAGTGGCCCAGCCGAAACGCCGTGTATGATAACGCCTATTTTTCCGACGAGAATAAGCACAAATATTGCCCGTTAGACTATTTTTCCCTACGGTTAAAGTTGTACGGCATACTCCATAAAAAGGAATATGCAAGGCTTTGTGAAGAATGCAAGGAAAAGATACTTCCGCTTTTTGAAAAATCGCCTCCCGAAACGGAGAATGAAAGAGCGGCGGTGGAATATTTAACGGAGTGTCTTCCCCAAGCGTATGCGACGACGGCGACTTATCAAAAGCTGTTTGCAAAATTTTTCAAGCGGTACAAAAACGTGCAATATGCGGTTGATTTTTGGGGCGGTGCAAGAGAGAATATTATCCCTGCGCTGCAAGGCAATCCGCAATCGATAGAGCTGCAACACGGCATTATCACCAATCATCATCCCGGTTACGTGTATCCTAAATTCGTAAAGGATTGTGATTTGGCGTTCTTCCGAAGAAAAGTGCTCGTGTACGGGGAAAAGACGAAAAGGATTTTGTGTGAAGGCTCCATATTTGACGAAAAAAACGTAGAAATTATCGGCAATCCCAGAACGCGAACCTATAAAAAGGTCTTTGGGGAAAAAGCCGAAGCGCGCCGTTTGATTTTATTTGCTTCTCAACCGTACGAGCAGGACGGGGTAGGTAAGGACTATTATAAGACGGTTATTCCCTGCTTAAAAGAAATGCAAAGAGTGATGCGCGCAGACGAGCGCTGGGCGGGCTACAAGCTTGCGATAAAATTGCATCCCAGAGAAAACAACGGGGCGGCGGAGCTTTACAAATCGGCGCTTGACGGGGTGGAAGTATATGATAACACTTCGGAATTGTATGAATTGTTATTGAGAAGTTTCGTGCAAGTTACGGTATCTTCTACGAGTTTATACGAGGCGGCGGAATTTGGATCGCCCACGGTAACGATACGGTATAACGGGGTTTTGCCCAAGGATATATACGGTTTTGAGACTTGGGAAATCGTAGGCTTGGAAGATATCCAAGAGATTATGGAGAACTTGCTAAACGAAGGCAAGTATGAAGAATACGCAACGTATTTGGTAGAACAAACGAAAAATAATATGTAAGGAAAATCTAATAAGGATGGAAAATAAAATGGAAAAACTGGCAATCAAAGGTGGATATCCTGTACGTAGCGGTAAAATTTATTACGGCCGCCAATGGGTTGACGAAGGTGATATAGAAGCGGTATGTAACGTATTAAGGGGCGATTATATTACCTGCGGACCTAAGGTAGAAGAATTGGAGCGCACGTTAGAGCAATACACGGGTGCAAAACACGCCGTGGCGGTAAGCAACGGTACGGCAGCTTTGCACTGTGCCTGCCTTGCGGCGGGAATAGGCCCCGGGGATGAAGTAATTACAACGCCTTTGACGTTCGCGGCGAGCGCAAACTGCGTGTTATATTGCGGCGGCACGCCCGTTTTTGCGGATATCGAGCCTGATACCTATAATATTGATCCGAAAAGCATTCGCGAAAAAATAACGCCGAAGACAAAAGCGGTTATTGCCGTGGATTTTACGGGACAAGCGGTAAAAAACAAAGAAATTCGGGCAATTTGCGACGAGTTTAATCTTATTTTCATTGAAGACGCGGCGCATTCGATTGCGACAAAATACAATGGCAAGCAAGTGGGGAGTTTGGCGGATATGACTTGTTTTAGCTTCCACCCTGTAAAAACGATCACCGGCGGTGAAGGCGGGGCAGTGCTTACCAACGATGACGAGTATCATAAAAAAGTCGTTCTTGCGCATACCCACGGTATTACGCATGACGCAGCGTTGATGGAAGACGCGCCCCATGAAGGACCTTGGTATTACGAGCAAATTGCGCTGGGCTTTAATTATAGAATTACCGACTTCCAAGCGGCTTTGATCGTAAATCAAATGAAGAAGTTGGATTCTTTCGCGGCGCGCAGAAAGGAAATTGTGAAAAGATACAATCAAGCCTTTAAAGACGTGCCTGAAATTATTATTCAAAAAGAAATTCCCGAATCGGATACCTGTAGGCATTTGTATATCATACAGTTAGATTTGGATAAATTAACTTGCACGAGAAGAGAGTTTTTTGACGCGATGAGCGCAGAAAACGTACAATGTCAAATCCACTACGTCCCCGTGTATTGGTTCCCTTATTACAGAAAATTGGGTTATGAGAAAGGGTTATGTCCGATTGCCGAGAAAGTATATAAGGGAATTATGAGCATTCCGTTGTATCCCAAAATGACGGATCAAGACGTAGAAGACGTAATTCATGCCGTTAAGAAATTGGTGGAAAATTATCGAAAGTAAAGCAATTTTAATAAAAAGCAATATGAAAACAATAGCGATTATAACCGCGCGCGGCGGTTCAAAAAGGATACCTAAGAAAAACATAAAAGAATTTTGCGGAAAACCGATTATTGCATATAGCATAGAAGCGGCACTTGGAAGCGGTATTTTTGACGAAGTTATGGTTTCCACCGATAGCAAGGAAATTGCGGAAATTGCAAAACAATACGGGGCAAACGTACCGTTTTTACGCAGTGAAAGTACCAGCAACGACTATGCTACAACGGCAGATGTAATTCGAGAAGTTTTGGAGCAATACGAAAGCATTGGAAAAGTTTTTGATGCGTTTTGCTGTATTTATCCAACTGCACCCTTTATCACAAAAGAGAAATTGCAAGAAGCAACGTTGCAGTTTGCCGGCTCTGACGCAGACTCGCTGATGTCAGTTGTTCGATACGGATTTCCCCCGCAAAGGGCTTTGGTGATTAGGAACGGTACTTTGCAGTATCAATATCCCGAGTTTGCTTCGTGCCGAAGTCAGGATCTTGAACCTATTTATCATGACTGTGGGCAATTTTATATTTGTAAAGTAGAAGCCTTTAAAAAAGTGCATTCGGTGGTTTGTCCCAAAGCGGCTGCGTACGTTATCCCCGAAGAAGAAGTGCAAGACATTGACACAATTTCGGATTGGGTTTTGGCAGAAGCAAAATACAAAACGTTTATGCAGGGGAAAGGGAGAAACTGATGTTTAAAATGTTTGAAAAAATTAAAAAGGGCGAACCGTATATTATCGCTGAAATGAGCGCAAACCACGCGGGAAAATTAGAGAATGCCTTGGAGATTGTAAGACGCGCGGCGGAAGCGGGTGCAGATTGCGTTAAAATACAGACGTACACCGCAGATACCATTACAATTGACAGCGATAAGGAATATTTCAAGATTTACGGCGGGCTTTGGGACGGGTATAAGTTATATGATTTATATACCGATGCGGGTACGCCTTGGGAATGGCAAGCGCGTATCAAAGAAGAATGCGAAAAACACGGCGTGGATTTTTTGTCAACTCCGTTTGATAATACTGCCGTTGATTTTCTTGAAAATATGGGCTGTGAAGCCTATAAAATTGCGAGTTTTGAACTCGTGGATATTCCTTTAATCGAATATACGGCATCCAAAGGCAAGCCGATGATCATTTCTTGCGGCATGGGGAGCGAAGACGAGATTCAAGAAGCCGTGAATGCGTGTTTGCGCGTAGGAAATTCACAAATCGTACTTTTGAAATGCTGTAGCGAATATCCCACGGTATGGGAAGACATGCATTTAAGCAATATCCCCGATATGCGGCAAAAATACGGCGTCCCGATTGGACTTTCCGATCATAGCATGGGAAGTCTTGGGGCGATCGTGGGCGTTGCGTTGGGCGCGTGCGTGATTGAAAAACATATATGTATTTCCAGAAGCATAAAAAATCCGGACAGCGATTTTAGCATGGAAATAGAAGAATTTGCGCAAATGGTCAAAGACGTAAAGCATGCGACGGCGGCGAAGGGCAAGGTGAGCTATGGCCCTAACCCCGGGGAGTTGGCGAATTTGAAATTCCGCCGCAGCCTGTTTGCGGTAAAAGACATAAAAGCGGGCGAAAAATTCACGGTTCAGAACGTTCGCAGCATTCGTCCGTCTAACGGTTTAGAGCCCAAATATTATAAAGATATCATAGGAAAAACCGCGGTGAAGGATATAAGTCGCGGAGAACCGCTCACGAAAGATATCGTAAAGGAACAGATATGAAAAACAGCGATCGACTTACTTATCGGGAAATTTCCGAAAAGGACGCGGAATTGCTGGTAGCTTGGCGTTCCAACCCGAGTGTGTATAAATATTTTTTATCTCCGCATAAAATCACCGTTGAAGAGCATTTAAATTGGTATTTTAACCGTTATTTGCAGGATGATGACCGCATAGACTATCTCGCACTCGAACGCACGGGCGGAGAGCCGATTGGGGTGTTTGGGATAAAGAAAAGAGATAGTGGGGTGGAAGTAAGTTATTTGCTTAAACCGCAAGCGCAAGGGAAAGGATATGCCCGTGAAGCGGTCGTCTGGTTGATGGAAACGGCAAAGGCAAGCTGGTCTGCGGAAAAGGCGATTGCAGAAATTCATTTGGAAAATCTGTCCTCTATCCGTTTGGTGGAAAGGCTTGGATTTGTGCGGACGGCACAGAGCGGCAATTTTCTGATTTATGAGAAAGAATTATGATTTTATTTAGGGCTGACGGAAATAAACAGATAGGAAGCGGACATATTATGCGATGTTTATCAATCGCAAGTAAAGCCAAAGAGATGGGCATGGAATGCGCTTTTTGTGTGTCGGACGGCGCGTTTCTTGCGCATATCGAGAAGAGTGGATTTTCCTGCTACGTTCTTGAAACGGCTTATGATGATATGAATGCGGAATTGCCAAAGGTGGAAACGCTAATCTCCGCATTAAAACCGGAAATCATTATCGTGGATAGCTATTACGTAACAAACGCGTATTTGAGCGCTCTTAAAGAAATGACAACGCTTGTATATATCGACGATTTGATGAGATTTGCTTATCCCGTTGACGTTTTGATAAACTATAATATTTATGCGCAAGTTTCCGCCTACGAAAAGCTGTATGAAGCAACCCGACGATATCCCAAATACGTATTGGGATCGCGATTTGCTCCGCTTAGGCAAGAATTTATCAATCTTCCCCAAAGGGAAGACGTGGGGGAAATAAAGGATATTTTCATTTCCACGGGCGGTGCCGATCAGGAGCACATTGCCTTGAAAATGGCGCAATACATAAGGAAATATAATGTAACGGATAAAGTATTTCATTTTGTTGTCGGTGCCATGAACGGGGATTTTGAAGAGCTTAAAAATCTTTCTAAAACAAATAAAAATATCGTTCTTCATTCGGGCATTACTCAAATGAGTGAGCTGATGATGGGTTGCGACATGGCTATTTCTGCGAGTGGAAGCACGCTATATGAATTATGCGCCTGTGGTATTCCTACGATATGTTATAGCTTGGCAGATAATCAAATATTCGGGAACGTCGCGTTTGCAAAAAGTGGCGCAATGGTATCGGCGGGAGATGTGAGAAAAGAGAAAAACTTTATTGAAAATTTATTCTCTATAATAGAGCGGGTAGGAAATGATCAAGCTTTAAGAAAAAAAATGCAACAAAAAATGAGAGCCGTTACAGACGGAAACGGTGCGTACTATATCATAAAAGAAATAACAAATCAAAAGGAGCAAAACAATGAGCTTATTTACGAATAAAACTTTACTGATTACGGGCGGGACGGGGAGCTTCGGCAACGCCGTATTAAACCGCTTTTTGCAAACGGACATCGGCGAGATCCGCGTGCTTTCCCGCGATGAGAAAAAACAGGACGACATGCGCCATGAATTTCAGGCGAAAATGCCTGAAGTCGCGGAAAAAATCAAGTTCTACATCGGCGACGTACGCGATATTGCCAGCGTGAGAAACGCTATGCACGGGGTGGACTACATATTCCATGCGGCGGCGCTTAAACAAGTGCCTTCCTGCGAGTTTTTCCCCATCGAAGCGGTGAAAACCAACGTGCTCGGCACGGAGAACGTGCTCACGGCAGCCATTGAAGCGGGGGTAAAAAATATCGTCTGTCTTTCCACCGACAAAGCGGCGTATCCCGTAAACGCTATGGGTACGAGCAAAGCCATGATGGAAAAAGTTATCGTGGCAAAATCCCGCACGGTCGCGCCTGACAAAACCAAGATTTGCTGCACTCGTTACGGCAACGTAATGTGTTCCCGCGGGAGCGTTATCCCCCTTTGGATTGACCAGATCCGTTCGAATAAGCCCATCACGCTGACCGATCCCAACATGACCCGTTTTATCATGTCCTTGGAAGAAGCGGTGGATCTCGTGCTGTTTGCATTCGAGCACGGTGAGAGCGGGGATATTCTCGTGCAAAAAGCCCCCGCGTGCACCATTCAAACGCAAGCGGAAGCGGTGTGCGAGCTTTTTGGCGGGGACAAGAACAACATCAAAGTCATCGGTATCCGCCACGGCGAAAAAATGTACGAAACCCTTTTGACGAACGAAGAATGCGCCAACGCGATCGATCTTGGCAACTTCTATCGCGTGCCTTGCGATAAGCGCGGGCTCAACTACGACAAGTATTTCAGCAGCGGGGACGTGGAACGCAATCCCTTGACGGAATTTAACTCCAACAATACCCAGCTTTTGACGGTGGAAGAAACCAAAGCGAAAATCGCTTCGCTTCAATACATTCAGGACGAATTGAAGAAACAATAAAGGACAGGCTATGAAAATACTCGTTACGGGCGCAAAGGGCTTTGTGGGGAAAAATCTCTGCGCCGCGCCCAAAAACTTAAAAGACGGGAAGGATAGAACCCGCCCCGCGCTTCATATCGAAGAAGTTTACGAATACGATATCGACAGCGACCCCGCCGATTTAAACGGCTATTGCAAGCA
>JAZQLT010000059.1:0-3248 GCA_045542815.1 Candidatus Scatosoma sp.
AGAGGTCGGAGGTTCGAGCCCTCTCGCGTCCACCAAAAAAGAAAACCGTCATTAGACGGTTTTCTTTTTTTGCCGAATTGCCAAGCACACCTTGAAAAGCACCCCGAAGCGCATTTGATACCTTTTGGAGCGAAAAACAGGTTTACATTTGCCCTTTTACATTATATAATGTACATATATTACCACAAAGGGGATTTTTATGAAAAAACTCTGCATCCTTTTCCTTTCCCTGATTTGTGCTTTTTCGCTGTTTTTTGGAAGCGGGTTGCTCCTTTCCAAACGCGTTAGCGCACAATCGGAAATAGCTTTTAGCGCAACAAACTATTATTTGAGCGATAAAAAGCTGGAAAGCGCGCCAAATACCTTTGAATCAACCTTGCAGTTCCCTACCGGTTCAGACGCAAGCGTTCGGCAAGGCGTAATTTTCGGCAGCTTTTATGATTTTGTTACCCCCGGTTTTACCTTTGAAATTCATCAAAGCCATAGACCCAGACTGTACGTATTCTACCATAACGGCACAAAATATTGCGCCGCCGATTTCCAATTCACCACGAGTTTGACTTCGTATGTAGGACAAGACGTACACGTTGCCATCACACTCGACAGAGCGAATAAGAGCGCAACACTCTACGTCAACGGAGCTTCCACCGAAACGAAAAATTTAAGCGCCAACGCCGACGTCGTCAATTTAGATACCGCGGCAATTCCTAACGTACATACTTTAACGGTTGGTAACGACCTTAGAAATGATGCGAATACGCAATTTAAAGGCATGATTAAAAACGTCGCTTGTTTTTCCAGTACAAGAACGGCAAGTGAAATTGCAACCGACGCGGCCACCCTTCCTACGGCGAGCGCGACAGGCTTGCTCTTTGCCCACGATTTAGCGGGTAAAAACGGCGTTAGCAGTATTCCTGACAGATCGAATAACGGCTACAATTTAACCCTTTGCAATAAAGATTATATCGTTTGGGACATAGCAAACCTTTACGGGCAAAATAAACTCCCCGCCGCGGCGCCGAAAACCGTAGAAGCGACCGTTAAATTCCCCAGCGGATTCACCGCACGCGGCGGCGTTATTCTCGGCAACTACAAGGGATACGGCGATTGCTTTGGTTTAGAAGTTTATACCAACGGGCAAATTCGTTTGTACGTGCAGGATAAAGCCGGTACCCTGACGGATATTAAGTTTAACGTAAACGTAGCAACGGGCGAGTGGGTGAACGTAACAGTCGTTATCGACGGCAACACCGCGAAATGCTATATCGACGGCGAACTGGAAGCGTCCGACGCGTATCTCTGCGCGGAGTTTATGCCCACGCTTGCCTATGCAATCGGCGGCGACTTGCGCGGAGATAACGCACAGTATTTCAAAGGACTTATCAAGGATATCGCCGCATATTCCGACGTGAGAACGGCGACGGAAATTGCAAACGATTACAATACCCCTACCGTAAACGTGAATGACAACGACCTGCTCTTTGCTTACGATCTGACGGGACAGACGGGCGACACAATCGAAGATTTGTCCAATAATAACATTGACGTTATCAAAGGCTTCGATATGATTTCCAATCAGCTCTGGGTAACGGACGGCTCTATCACCGACCCTACCGACTTTGACTATTCGTTTGCAGTCGTAGGCGATACGCAAAAGATGGTTTTGCAATACAACGAAGGACAAAATCAGAATTTCCCCAAAATTTACGATTATATTGTAAACAACGCAGAGAGCAAAAAGATTGCGCACGTATTTGGCTTAGGTGATATCACGGAAACTTCGGCGGACTGGGTAGGCGAAAGCGATCCCCGCGTTGACCAAGAATTCCAGATTGCCACGTCGCAAATTTCCCGTATGGACGGCGTAGTCGATTACTCTCTTGTTCGCGGCAACCACGACGCTTGGACCAGTTATCACAAATACTTCGGTGAAGGCTCGGAAAGCCATAGAACGAACTATCCTAACGACGTAGATGAAGTGTACGTGCACCCCGACGGAACGCGCGATTACACGAACTCCATTCACTATTTCACCGCAGGCAAGCTCGATTATATGGTCATTACCCTTGACTACGGCGCAACCGATGCGGTGCTGCAATGGGCAAGCAAACGAATTTCCGCACACCCCTACCATAACGTTATTATTACCACGCACGCGTATATGTTCCGCGACGGAACGACTCTTGACGTAAACGACGTCGTTCCCCCTTCCAAGGATCCCGATACGCGTTACGACAAAACCACCGCAAACGACGGCGACGATATGTGGAACGAGCTTATCAGCAAGCACCCCAATATCGTACTTGCTATGAGCGGACACGATCCTTGCGAAGACGTGGTTTGCTCGCAATGGAAAGGTACTCGCGGTAACACGGTAACGAATATGCTGATCGACCCCCAAGGCATGGACGCCGGCGTTGACGGCGGATCGGGCGCAGTCGCCATGTTCTACTTCTCCAACGAAGGGAAAACGGTGGAAGTAAGATTCTGGTCCACTGCTATGAATTGTTATATTAAGGCGGCAAATCAGTTCACGTTTACCATCGATACCGTTGCTGCCGATTACACCGTTGCGGAAGAAGAAATTAGCGAACTGCCAGAGCTTAGCGATATTTCTCTCGCCGATGAAGCAAACGTAACCGAGTTGTTCTCGTTCGTAAGCTCACTCTCCGCGGAAAGACAGGCTAAGATCAGCAATAAAGACGAGCTGGAAGCTTTGGTTGCGCGCATTGAAGAAATGAAAGATGAAATTGATAACGTCATTGCGCTCATTTCCGATTTGCCCGATGAAATTGCTTATAGCGATAAAGACGATATCGAAGAGGCGCGAGAAGCGTACGATAGCTTGACAAGCGAACAAAAATATTACATTACCAATTACAGTCTTTTAACAGACGCGGAAAAAGCTTTGGCCGCACTTGACAAAGATTCTTCCAGCGGTAACGAAAACAATAACGCGCCCCCCACAACGCAATACGTACCGGTCGTAGGCTGTGTTGCAAGCGTAGAACACGCTTTGGGCGGCTTAGCGCTTCTGTTCATTGCAGGCTGCGCTTTGCTCCTTGTAAAAAAGCGTTTGAATTAATTTCCTAATATAAAAGCGTCTTAAGCGAAATGCTTGAGACGCTTTTCCTATGAAACAAATTACCCCGTCTTCGAGCAAAGCGTAATTCACCATACGAGCACTTTCTTTGATTTTGCGTTGACAAACACTCTTACGCATGATATAATGTTGTATAATTGAAAAT
>JAZQLT010000060.1:0-12550 GCA_045542815.1 Candidatus Scatosoma sp.
GAAGAGCCGGTACCTTTTTTATGAGCGAATAAACTGATAAAAATCATCTTTATTTCTCCTTAAATTCTTAATTTCTTTGTCCTTCCGTATTTTGGAAGGGGTTGCCTTCAAGTTGAGTGTCTATTAGAGTTCGATTGCTTCAACTTTTACAGCGGTGAAGGGTTGTCTGTGACCCTGCTTTTTACGCTCGTTCTTCTTTGCTTTATACTTGAAAACGATGATCTTCTTTGCTTTGTCTTGCTTAACGACCGTTGCGGTAACCTTTGCGTTTTCCACCTCAGCGCCCGTCTTAATACCGTTTTCATCAGCAACCATCAGCACTTTGAAGCTTACGGATTCGCCTTCCGCTGCCGCGAGTTTTTCAACCCTAACAACGTCGCCAACCGCAACCTTATACTGCTTGTTCCCGTTATCGATAATAGCGTACATAGTTTTACCTCCTCTTTCCAGTCTCGTAGAAATGCCAAGGCGCAGTTTTTCTAAAAAAAGCTGACTTAAAAAGCCCGTTTCTATCGGCTCGACTATAACTATAACACAAAAAAATCCGTTCCGTCAAGCATTTTTGCATGTTTTTTACATTTTTCTCCGCAAAAAACCGCAAAAAGGTATGTAATTTTTACAATCGGGCAAACTATCGAAAAGGAGTGTGAAAAGTATGGAAAATAAAGTCAAAAAGAAAACCGAAGAAGCCCTTGCGGAGATTTACCGCAACGCACAGCTCGCGCTCACTTCCATTGCCGATATTCTGCCCGAAGTCGGCGATGACGAAGAAGTGAAAGCGGAGCTTCACGCCCAGCACGAAGAATACGAGAAATTTTCTGCCAAAGCCGCTATGCTCGCGCGGGATATGGAGCTGGAGCTCAAAGAACCCAACCCCATGAAAAAGATGATGATGTGGGGCTCGATTAAGATGAACACGCTCACCGACAACTCCCGCTCGCATATCGCCGAAATGATGGTGCAGGGCACGGTGATGGGCATCACTGCCTTACGCACGACGGCGGGCGAGCTCTCTGAAAACGGGGACGAGCGGATACTATCTCTTATCGATGAAATGATCGCGCGTGAAGAAGAATTTGAAGTGAGATGGAAAAAGTTTTTATAAACGAAAAGGGGCTTCCAAACGGAAGCCCTTTTTTTATTCCTTATGTGCGTTCGGCGAGACTAAAAGGGTTTTGTAATCGGTATAGGTTACGAAGCCCGCTTTGCTTTTGCTCGGTTTTTTGACGAATTTACGCTTGCAGTAATCCACGGGGATTTTATCCCCTTGCCTGCCGTCCGAGTAGTACGCGCAAATTTCCGCGGCGAATAGCAACACTTCATCTCGTACCTGCCCCACGTCTGTGGCAATAATGACGTGGGAAGAATGGTATTTTTGCGTGTGTAGCCAGATATCGTCCGGGGAAGCGGCGCGAAGCAGTCTATCGTTTTGCAGGTTGTTTCTTCCCGCGTAAATTTTCACGCCCATATATTCGTACTCGCGGAACGGGATCGCGGTTTCCTTTTTCTTCCCGCCGACCCGCTCTTTCGGGGCGCGGAGTAAGCCCATTTGCGTAAGCTCCGTTTCAACTTCCTTTAAATCGAGCGGGGATTCCGCCGCGGCAATCGCCGAAGCAACGCTTTCCGTGTAGTCGATCTCGTCCTCCAAATTTTTCAGCAGGGGAGTTAAGATTTCCTTTGCGCGCTTGTGTTTGTTATAGACTTTAAAATACCGCTGTGCGTTTTTCGCGGGGGGCATGGTCGCGTCCAACGCGATTTTTATCTCTTCGGCGTTCTCCGAGTACCAGTTTACGAGCGTTACTTCCGCATCGCCCTTTTGTATGCGGTACAAATTCGCGGTCAAAAGCTCGCCCTTGATACGGTATTCTTCCGCTTTATCCGCTTCCTTTAACCGTTCCAGCGTTTCTTGCAGTTTCTTCGTCTGCTTTTTTTTTAAGGCGCGGAGCGCGCTTTCCAGCTTGCGTTTTTGGTTCTCAAAGCCCTTTTTACTTTCCCGTGCGGTAAAGAACTCGTCTTCCGCTTTGCAGAGCGAAGGCTTTTCCACTCCGCCGACTACGGGGAAGGCGAAAAAGTCCGTCATCGCCCCGTTTTCTATCTTTATGCAGGGCTTGCAAGGCTCGTTTTGACAAAAATAGCCCACAAAATCCCACAGCGGGGCTTTTGCAGAAGGCGAGAGCAAATCTATGGGGAAATTGGCTTCTTCCGCACGGCGGACAAGTTCTCTTGCCGTGGGCAAAGCCAAGCCGAAAACGCGGTCGAAAAGGTACAAAGCAAGTGTTTCCCTGTCCCGATTTTCCGCGTGCGTGGAAAGGTAGCTTTCCAAGGCTGAACGCACACCTGCCCTATCGAAAGGCGAGATTTTATCCTGCGGAGCGGGATAGAGATACCTTGCGCCAGGGAGTAGAACGCGGTGCGCGTCGTTCTCCAAAGCGGTGGTTTTGAGCGCACCCAAGATAATCCCGTTTTCGGTGAGCACGATATTCGAATATTTCCCCATCAGCTCGCAGTGTAGCACGCGGTCGCACTCGGAAAAATCGCTGCTGCAATGGAGCACGATCTCGATGATACGCTCGAACTCGTGCTGACGGATTTCCAAGATCTCGGCGTTTTGCAGGTGCTTACGCAGAAGCATGCAAAAATTCGGCGCAACGGGCGCAGGCTCTTTCTCGGTCGCGGATAAACAAACGCGGGCACCCGACGCATTTGCGCTCAAAATAAGTTTAACCGTGGTCTTTCCTGTGTATATAATAAGGGTAAGCTCGTCCTTATTGACCTGCGAAATGCGGTTAATTTTGCCGTGGACGAGAAAAGTATGCAATTCGGTTGCCAAACGGCGGATATGAAAGGCGTCCTGCGGCATAAAAATACTCCTTTATCGGGTTACTACCCTTAATTATAACGCAAAAAAATGAAATTGTAAATAAAAACGCTTAAAAAACGCTTTATTTTCTTTGATAAATGTGGTAAAATGTTAAAAGTGCTCGCGCACTATTATAATGTAAATAAAAAAATCAGCAATAAATGCAGGAGAACTCAATTATGAAGTACACTACCAAAGCGGCAGAAAAAAGCACGGTAAAAATCACTCTCAAATTTGACGGTGAAGAATGGAAAAATGCGCAACAAAAAGCGTATATGCAGACCAGAGCAAGATTTGCTATCAACGGTTTCCGTAAAGGCAAAGCTCCCAAGAACGTTATCGAAAACGTTTACGGCAAGGGCGTATTCTTTGAAGACGCGCTCAATCTTCTCTTCTCTGAAAACTACGGCAAGGTGCTCGATAAAATCGGGGATAAATACACCATCGTTGGCGACCCCGAAGTTTCCATCGACAAACTCGAAGAAGAGGGTGTTACCTTGGTTGCGGTTGCACCCGTAAAGCCTGAGGTAAAAATTTCCAGCTACAAGGGTATGAAAATTAAGGAGTACGCGTATAATGTTAAGGACGAAGAAGTCGATGCAGAAGTACAGCGCGTACTCGATAGAAACGCTCGCAAAGTGGCGGTTGCAGACAGAGCGGCTGTAAACGGCGACATCGTAAATATCGACTTCGTAGGCACGGTGGACGGCGTGAAATTCGACGGCGGCGAAGCGGAAGGCTTTGACCTTACCCTTGGCAGCGGTCAGTTTATCCCCGGCTTTGAAGAACAGGTTGTAGGCATGAACATCGGCGAAACGAAGGACGTGAACGTTACCTTCCCCGAAAACTATCAGGCGGAAAACTTGAAAGGCAAAGCGGCGGTATTTGCCGTAAAACTCAACGGCATTCAGGCAAAAGAGCTTCCCGAACTCAACGATGAATTCATCAAAGAAGCAACGGGCAGCAACACCGTAGAAGAATACAAGGCAAAAGCAAAGGAAAGACTGCAAAAGCAGGCGGATAACAGAGCAAAGGACGCTACCGAAAACAGCATTTTGGAAGCGATTGCGGCAAATGCGGAAGCAGAAATTCCTCAGGCAATGATTGAAAGAGAAATCGATTCCCTCGTGCAGAAGTTTGAATATCAGCTCATGTATCAGGGCTTGAAATTGCAGGACTACCTTGACTTCTTAAAGGTTACCATGTCCGATTTTAGAAAGAACTACGAAGAACAGGCGAAAAAGAACGTTATGAACCAGCTTGTAATTTCGCAGCTCATCAAGGAAGAAAATATCGAGGCTACGGAAGAAGAAGTCAACGCGAAAGTAGCAGAACAGGCGGCTTCCGTCGGCAAAGAAACGGAAGAATACAAAAAAGGTATGGATCCCCGTCAGTTCGATTATATCCGCAGCGATATCATCATCACGAAGTTGTTTGATATGTTGAAAGCAAACAACGAAATGTATCAAGAGTAAAACGCATATATGCGTCGCATTTCAGCGTTGCGGCTCAGTTGCATACTCTCGGTATGCGCCTTCGCCACGCCTTGAACTGCTCGTATCTCTGCGTTTTACAGCCTCGCACTGGATCTAACTGTTACACGACGAAGCAAACTAAAAACACGAACGCAAAGACACTAAGACTTGCCTGCGGGTGCCACCCGCTGCTCGCATCTCTGCGTTTTACAGCTACGTACTAAATCGGTTAAGTTTTGCCCTGCGGGCAAAGTGAAGTTTGCTATTGCAAGTTAAGTTTTTCGCCGTTGGCGAAAAGTGAAGTTTGCCCCTTCGGGGCAAGTTGCGGTAGGTTTTAATAACAGCAATAACTTTTTGCGGAACGCAAAAAACTTAACTGCGACGAAGTCGCAACTTCACTTATGTAATAAACTTAACTTTTGCAAAGCAAAAACTTCACTTATAAAAAACCTATTTCAAGGAACAATAACCATGGAAAAAAACGTTTTAATCCCCTACGTTGTGGAACGTACCGCTTCGGGCGAGCGTTCGTACGATTTATACTCCCGCTTGCTGGACGACCGTATCATCTTTTTAAGCGGTGAAATCAACGACGCGGTAGCGAACACAGTCGTGGCGCAGCTCATCTATCTCGAAGGGAAAGACCCCACGAAGGATATCAGCTTGTATATCAACTCCCCCGGCGGCAGCGTATCGGCGGGCATGGCGATTTACGACACCATGAACTATATCAAATGCGACGTTTCCACCATCTGTATCGGTTTGGCTGCGTCCATGGGTGCCTTCCTTTTGTCGAGCGGCGCGCGCGGAAAGCGTTATGCGCTGCCCAACTCCGAGATCATGATTCACCAGCCCCTTGGCGGTGCGCAGGGTCAGGCGAGCGACATTAAAATTCAGGCGGAGCACATTTTGCGTACGAAAGCAAAGCTCAATCGTATCCTTGCCGAAAATACAGGCAGAGATCTTGCTGCAATCGAGCGCGATACCGACAGAGACAACTACATGTCCGCGGACGAAGCGCGCAATTACGGCTTGATCGATAAAGTATTTTCGAGAAGATAATCTCTCGTTTATCGTACGCGCAAAACCGCTAAGAGTTTTGCGCGTATTCTTTTCACAAGCCGCGCTTTGCGCGGCATATCCATAGATTGTAAAACTTTTGGAGTTAAAAATGGCAAACAAACATCAACAATGCTCTTTTTGCGGTAAACTCAAAGACGAAACCCGCCGTTTGATTACGGGCCCCGACGGGGCGTGTATCTGCGACGAGTGCGTGGATATTTGCAAATCCATGATCGACGAATGGGCAGACGATAAGGAACCGCAAACGGACGTTCCCCTTAAAAAGCCCGCGGAAATCAAAGCGGAGCTTGATCAGTATATCGTAGGACAGGACAAAGCAAAACGCGTTCTGTCGGTTGCGGTATATAACCATTACAAGCGTATCAACGCCGCGGCTAAACAGAAGAAAAAGGACGACGACGGCGTGGAGATTGAAAAGAGCAACGTGCTCCTGCTCGGCCCTACGGGCAGCGGGAAGACCTTGCTTGCAAGAACGCTGGCGAAAATTCTGAACGTGCCCTTTGCGACTTCGGACGCGACCACGCTCACCGAAGCAGGCTACGTTGGCGAAGACGTGGAAAATATCCTGTTAAAGCTCATTCAAAACGCCGATTACGATATCGAACGCGCACAGCGCGGGATTATCTACATCGACGAAATCGATAAGATTGCCAGAAAGAGCGAAAACGTATCCATCACCCGCGTCGTTTCGGGCGAAGGCGTACAGCAGGCGCTCCTTAAAATTATCGAAAGCACCACCGCAAACGTTCCCCCGCAGGGCGGCAGAAAGCACCCCAACCAAGAGTGTCTTCGCATCGATACTACGAACATTCTCTTCATCTGCGGCGGCGCGTTTGTGGGTTTGGATAAAATCGTATCTTCGAGAAAGGACGACACCACGCTCGGTTTCGGCGGGAAAGTGCGTCTTGGCGCAAATGAAGCGGACTATTCCGTGCTGGACGACGTAAAACCGCAGGATTTGACGAAATTCGGGCTGATCCCCGAATTTGTAGGTAGGCTCCCTATCGTCGTCAATCTCGATCCCTTGGGCGAAGAAGCGCTGGTGAAAATCTTAACCGAACCCAAGAACGCGATCATCAAGCAGTATCAAAAGCTGGTGGGCTTTGACGGCGTGAAGCTGACGGTGGAAGACGACGCGGTGCGCGAGATCGCGCAGACGGCAATTCGCTTGAAAACGGGCGCGCGCGGGCTTAGAACGATCATCGAAAGCGTGATGACGGACGTCATGTATAAAATCCCTTCCGAAGAGAACGTGGAAGAAGTCGTAATCACGAAAGAATGTCTCACAGACGGCGCAACGCCCAAGCTCGTGTACAAAAAAGCTTCGTAAAGAGAAAACACGGTAAAACTACCGTGTTTTTTACGAAGGCAGGATAATTTTTTTAAAAAACCCTTGACTTAGCAGTATTTTTATTGTATAATAGTTAAGAAATATAATGTATAGGAGTATCTATTTTTATGGAAAGACCCGAATACGTTGCGAAAAGAAGCGCATGGAGCATTATCCGCTTCTGGCGAATTTTAGTTTTTTGGCTGCTCATTCCCGCAATTCCCGTTGTTCTTAAATTTGCAGAAATCGTGGAGTTTGAAGATTTGTACCTTTGGCTTGGGCTGGGGGTATGGTACGGTGTGCTCATCGTAATCTTTATTTGCAGACTCATCAAAATCAAGAGCCACCGCGTAGAATTTTACAGAAACAAAGTGGTTGAAAAATGGGGTGTGTTCGATATCGAAAAGAAGAGCAACGTGTTCACCGCAGTGCTTGCCGTAAGAGTAGAACAGAAATTCTGGGGCAGAGTTTTCGGTTACGGCGAAGTGAAAGTGGATATGGTCGGTCCTTGGGACGTAGATCTTACGAGAATTAAAAAACCCAAGAAATTACTTAACTACTTGGATTCCCGTATCGCACACGTAAAGGGTATGCACCAGCTTATGCACAACTAATCCTACATAGAAAAATCAAAGCACGGCGAGTACTCGCCGTGCTTTTACGTTTATTTTCAGTTTAGAGTTATGAATTTGCTGTGCAAACGTTATGATAGGATTGCCCTACTAACCTATAACTTGGCGAAGCCAATCATAACTTATAACTTGCCCGTAAGGGCAATCATAGTTTAGTGCGATGCTCCGTTAAGAGTATCGCACTACTCGCCGTGCTTTTCTTTGCGTATTCGCGTACATGGGTATCTTCTTTGACTTTTCAGAAGGGTAAAAACGGCGCGTATTTACCGATTTTTAAGAAGAGAAAACCCCCTTAGGTTTGTGTGTTAACCTAAGGGGGTAAACGCGTTTTATCGCGTTTTCAACGGCTTTGGAGTATCGTTATTGTATGGGGGTATAGCCGTTGATTAAGAGTTTGTGGGATAAACCGTGTAGGTAATCGTTCCGTCCTGTTCGTTTACGGTGTAACCGCTTTCGGGGTATGTAGCAACGGGAGAAGAAGGCTGTGCGTAGCCGTAAGCGTTAGAACCGCCGCCAAGCTTTGCAATTTCGTCCTGCAAAAGGAGCTGCTGCTTCTTGGCTTTGCGTACGTTCTTCATAATGAAGATACCCGCAAGACCCGTACCCTGCGTAACCACGATCGTGCCGTAGCGGAAGATTTTTCCTTGCAAGGACTGCGTTACGCTTACCGTAGCGCCCGCTTCGAGAATAAACTTCTTGCCGCGTCTGCCTGCTTTATAGCATACGATTTCTCCGTTTTTGCACTTATAAACGCGGATCTTGCTCTTCACGATAAGTACCAGCGTCCAGCATACGCCGATCAAAAGCATTGCCGCGCCGACTACGCCCAAGATGGTGGAGATATATTCCACGGGCTTGATTTTCAGCTTCATGCTTTCCGCAAGCAGTCTGGTTGTACCAAGCTTACCCTTTACGCTGTCGGCTGCGTGATAGCAAACGCCGTCCGTTTGCAGGGGTGCGCCTTCTTGGTACGCGCACAAAAGGTACAGGTATTCGTCTGCTTCAAATGCGCCGATTACGGTAAGCTCTTCACCAAGGTAGTAGTCCTTATCCGTTGTAGCGTTCAAGATTGCGTTCGCGCGCGCTTCTGCCGTTTTCAAAAGCTCGGCGTTGCCTTGGAAAATCACAAGCTTTCCTTCTTCGAGTGCTACTTTATCCGCATATACTTGGAAGCATTTTTCCAAAGTCGTCTTATGCGCTTTCGTGGCGTTGAGCGCATCGATCGCATTGCAAAGCGCGGTTTCCGCAGCGGTTGCCAAAATATCGGGTTCGTACTGCTCGGTGGGCGTAAGGGAAATAAGGTTTGCCGTGGGCTCCGTCAAAACTTCCAATTGCTGGGTAAGGGCTTCTATTTCTTCCCGAACCTGCTGAGCCTGATTTTCATCAGTGATTTGATTGAAGCTTTCCTGCAACTCGTTAAGTCTTGCTTGCAAGTTTACGTATTCTTCAAAAGGCTTGATTTGCTCTTCAAGAGCGGTGATTTCTGCCGAGATTGCGGCGATTTCTTCCGCGTCTTCCGTTTCGTCCAAGCCGTTCAGCTTGCGCGAAAATTCTTTGTGTTCCGCGTCTAAGCGTTCAAGTTCGGGGCGGTATCCCGCGATTGCGTTTTCCGCTTCGTCAATCTTTGCGGCGATATCCTTCATTTCCGCAATCTCTGCTTCCAGTGCGGCGATCTCGTCTTCCAAGGTTTGGATTTCGCTTTCCTTAGCGGCGATTGCCGCGACGTTGTCGTTATACGTATCTACGTACCCGTTTACAATATCTTTATAACCGTCAACTTCGGCGATTTTCTTGTCAAAGCTGTCTTGTGCTGCAGCAATCAAAGCCGCTTGATCGTTCAGTGCCGTTGTGATCTGGCTAAGACGTGCGTTGATTGCGGCGATGACTTCGGTATCCGTTTCCGTAGCCAACTGTGCTTGCAAAGCGGTCTGTTCATCGCTGAGCAGTTTGCTTTGCACTGCTGCCTTATAAAGATCGGTAAGGCAACCGTTGAAGGGAAGATCGTCATCCATATCGGCTACCTGCGCGTCCGCTTTTTTAATCTCATCCGTTTCAGCGTTGATAAGGTCTTCCTTTTCTTTTACAAGGTCGTCGTAGTCTGCAAATATGCCGTAAACAGAGAACTTTGCTTCCAAATCAGCTTTTTCCGCTTCCTTTTTCGCCTTTTCCGTTTCTTTGTCTGTGATTTGCTTTTTAAGATCTTCTATTTCTCCGGGCAAGCGTGCTTGTTCAGCCTTTAAATCTTCCAAACGCTTTTTCGCGTCAAACATTTCTTTTTCCGCTTTGTCCAAATCGTTCTTTGCTTTTTCGATCTTCTGGTCAAGGTCTGTTATAATTTCGATTTCCTTTTCGAGGCGTACGATTTCCTGTTCGGAAGCCGCTTTTGCCGCTACGTGCTCTTTAATCGCTTCTTCGTAGCTCTTTGCTAAATCGCCCAAGACCTTTCTGGCTTTTTCAAGCTCTTCGTCGATTTCCTCAGTGCTTTCGCCTTTTTCTTCCAAAGTGGAACGCTCTACGCTGAGATTATAGATAAGCTCTAACTGTTCGGCAACGGTGGAATCGCACTGTGCTTGAACGTCGGCAACCGCGTTGTCTGCTTCGGTGATTTTTTCATTTTCCACAACGATTTTGTCTTCTCTTTCCGGAATGCCGCCGGGGTAAGCTTCGCGCCGCGCTACGAGTTTTTTATAGACGTCAAGGGCGGCATTATATTTATCTGTTTTATCCTGAAGATCTCTTTCCGCTTCGGGGATAAGGGTATTAGTCAATGCGGTGAGCCTGTTTTCCTTGTCGGTTTTTTGTTTCGTAAGATCTTCAATCTCTTTTTCGAGAGCTTCAATCGCGCTTAACACGCCGTCGTAAGCGGTTTTCAAAGCTTCCATATCGGCAAGCTGTTTTTCCAAAGCCGCGATTTTTTCCATTCTTGCGGCAACCGAGTTCGCCAAATTGGTTACCGTGGTTTTATACTCCGCAAAATCGGCAAGCTTATCGTCGAACGCCGAGATAAATGCCGAAACGTCTGCGGTCGGGTCTGCGATCAGAGCGTTAAACATATCGTGCAGGGGCTGTGCGAGCGATACTGCCAAGCCCTGCGTTAATTCGTCCAGCTCTGCCTTGACCTGTTCGTTCGCAGCTTCCAAATCGGCGATTTCCGCTTCCTTATCTGCGATCAAGTCTTCCTTTGCGGCGATTTCCGCTTCCTTGTCGGCGATGGCTTCGTTTTTGCTATCTACCGTTTCCGCGCCGAATTTATCCGTCCATTGCGCGTTCAAATCGGCAATGATCGACTCCTGCTCGGCAATCAACGCTTGGAAGCGATTGTATTCTTCACGGTTTGTGTCCATGAGTGCACGGAGCGCGGAGACCGTTTCCGTATCGGAAGGATTTACACCGTTAAGCTTTTCCTGCAAAACGGCAATCTTGTTCTTTAACACGGCGTGCTTTTGAGTGATGAGCAAGGGGAGATGCTTGCGGTCTTCTTCTTCCAAAGCGCCGTTCTTCAAGCTTTCTTCGGTGGTTTCAAGCTCGGTCAAAAGCGCGGTCAGCTCGTCGTTGAGCGTATTCCACTCTTTCCCCAGATCGGCGATATCCTGCGCTTCGCTTTTTGCGTACGCCGCATAGCCTTTAAGGTACGCGGGGTAATCCGCCAGCGCGTGCGTAAGGAAAAACACGGGTATCAAAATCGCAAAAATGAGAAAACTTAAAAGGGAGAACGAGCCAATACCGCTCCCTTTGATTTTAAAGGAGCTTCTCGCGGCTTTGGTTTTCTTTGCGCTTTTGTTCGCCTTCAACGTGTTTTTTTGCTTTTTCTTTTTCATTCCTTTGCCTCCTGATTTGGAATGGACGTTTTATGTTTTTTTTGTAAAACGTAGATATTTTTACGGTGTTAAGTGTAGCCTAACAAAAACGTTATAAAAAATAGGCTTTTCGCACCTTGCCTTAAAAAAATGGTTCTACAACACTATTATAATTAAGTATTGCCTAATTGTCAAGCAAAATTAAGTGTTACTTAATATAATTATTTTAAAATATGGAAGAAATTTTGGATATTGTCATCAGCAAAAACTTAAAAATCGAAATCGAGCATTGCGGAAAGTCGAAAACGCAGATTGCGAAAGAGATCGGCGTTTCCAAGCCGACCATTTCCCAGTACTTATCGGGAAAAATTCAGCCGTCGTTATCTACGTTTGCTCGTCTTTGCGTTTGTCTGAACTGTTCTGCGGACGAAATCTTGAACATCAAAAGGCAGTAAGGGGTTAAAGACAAGGAGCGCGCGCCTATAAAGTAGGGTAGGCGCGGAATTTTTATGTAAAAAAACACGCCGTCAAGCGTGTTTTTTGCATTTTATGCGTTTTCTTCTTCGTCTTCTTCATCAAACACTTCTTCGGGGGAGTTGGCAAGGTCGATGACGGTGCGGAGCTTTTGGAGTACGTCCGCTTTGCCGTAGCCCGTTTCCGCGCTGGTGGCAAGCAGGTTGTTCGTGCCCAAATACAGGTCGGCGGCGATCGCTTTGATATGCTCTTTCAGCTTCATGCGCGAAAGCTTGTCTGCTTTGGTGAGCGTAACCGTAAAAGGAATGGTGTGGTAGTGTAAAAATTCGATCATCTGCACATCGTCCGCCGTGGGATCATGTCGGGCGTCCACGAGCATGAATACGTGCGCGATATTGCCCTTTTCCTTAAAGAACTGATCAAGCGTTTTCGCCCACTTTTCCTTTTCGCCCTTGGAAACTCTTGCAAAGCCGTAGCCGGGAAGGTCGGCAAGGATAAATTCTCCGAAATCGAAGTAATTGACGAGCCGTGTTCTGCCCGGCTCGCTGCTCGTTTTCGCGAGCTTTTTTCTATTGGCGAGCATATTGATAAAGGAGCTTTTGCCTACGTTGGATTTTCCGCAGACGGCAATCATGGGCTTATCGGGCGTGAGAAACTGCTCCGACTTTGCAGCCGAAGTGATAAACGTCGCGTTTTTAATCACGAGCGTCGGTTGGGTGTTTTTTTGCGTAATCTCGTACATGGTACCACCGAAATTGAAATAATAGAGTAAAATATTAAGTGAATTGCAAGGCATAGCCTTGCGTGAATTGAATGCTACGCGTTCGTGAATTGAGAACTCCGTTCTCGTGAATTGCAAGCAGGGCTTGCATTATGGTAGAAATTAAAATGAGATTGCC
>JAZQLT010000061.1:0-9742 GCA_045542815.1 Candidatus Scatosoma sp.
GATCTTGACCTTTACTTCCATTTTCAGCATATTCACGGACGCTACGATAGCTTTCCCTTCGGGCGTACCCACTTCCGAGCCAACCTTAGGCATCTTCTTACTCGCGTCCGCGTAGTAATCGTTTTCATAGCTCAAACAGCACATGAGCCGTCCGCAAAGCCCGCTGATCTTGCCGGGGTTTAAGGAAAGCCCTTGCGTTTTCGCCATCTTCACGCTTACCTTTTTAAACTCGGGCATGTTCCCCGCGCAGCAGCAAATTCTCCCGCAGGGGGCAATCCCGCCAAGGTACTTGGCTTCGTCGCGCGTACCGACTTGTCTAAGCTCGATACGGTTGTGGAACGTGGTAGCGAGATCTTTTACGAGTTCTCTAAAATCCACGCGGTTTGCCGAAGTGAAATAGAATAAAATCTTCGTACCGTCGAACGCGTACTCGCAATCGACGAGCTTCATTTCCAAGCCGTGCTTTAAGATCTTTTCCTTACAAATCTGCATGGCTTGGGGTCTTTTTTCCTGACAAGCCTCGTAAAAGGCGGTGTCCTTTTCCGTTGCGATACGGATAATGGGTTTTAAAGGGGATACGATCTCGTCGTCGGTAACTTCCTTTTCGGGGTACGCTACCCAAGCGTATTCCAAGCCCCGCGCCGTCTCCACAACGACGGGCATATTTCTCTCGTACTTATCCCCCGCCTTGGGCGCGAAATAATACAGCTTCCCGCCGTTTTTAAATTTAATTCCTACTACTTTTACCATATTTTCTTAGTTTTTACTCCTGATATTCGAGATACAAATTTCTATACACTGCGCGAACACGGCGTTAAACTGCACTTCCCGTTCGGCTTTGGAAATCGCTTCCTGCGCATAAAGAAGGGCAGATAAAGAGTACGAGTTTGCCACTTCTTCCAGTCTTTCCTTTTCCGAGCGTAAAAGGAGCGCATTCTCCAACCCCGCCGAACGCATTTTGACGAGCAACCCGTCCCTGAAAATCAGTCTAAGCAGAGAAAGGAGCTGTTTTTTAAACTTCGTTTCCCCGATACCGCGCACCAAAAGGGGGAGCTTTGCGCTGTCCGCAAGGCAGAGCGAAAACGCACTTTCGGTAAGCGTTTTATAATTCCCGCCTTCCAACATATTCTGCGCTTCGCCGACGACCCCGCCGGACGCCGCCGCGCAAAGGGAAAGGGTTTCCTTATCGTACTTACTCCCGTATATGCGTTCGAGTGCACCCACGACCTTGGGGATATCGAAGGGCAGAATTTCCAAGCGCTTGGTTCGGGATAACACCGTTTGCAGTACGGGGAACACCGACGTTGCGCCGAGCAGGAAAATCACACCCTTGGGTGGTTCTTCCAAAAGCTTTAAAAGCTTGTTTTGCGTTTGCACGTTCGCCTGCGCAAAATCCCCTAAAACGAATACCTTTTTCTCGCCTTCCACGGGGCTGAGCGCACTCTCTTCCCGAATCGTCTCCGCGTCTTCCACGGTCAACTTTTTCCCTTCCGCAGGGAAAAACAGACAGTCGGAAAAACTCTCTTCTTCAATGAGTTTTTCCCTTCGCGCGTTTTCCAACTCGGATTCAGAGCGAAAAAGAAGCTTCGCAAAGGTTTTCAGCGCGCGGCGCAGATTGCGTTCGTCTTCATACACGAGAAGATAAGCGTGCGAAAGAGCGTCTTTTTCTTTTTCCGTTTGTACGAGCTTGTACGCCCGCGTGCTCCTAAGCAAGCTTTCCATCTTCTCAAAAATCCTTCTTTGTATCTTCTGTCTATCATTATACCATAAAAAAACAAAATAATCAACTGTTATTTTTATATTTTTCATCTCGTACATGGTATATTCTTTTTATTTTCAACGCAGACATACCCCGCTCGTTTTTTATTTTTATCCCTTTGAATTAAAATTGACAAACGCAAAGGAAAGTGCTATACTTATGCGTATGGAACAGCTTGCTATTTTTTCAGAAAGTTCAATAGCGTGCGTATTCACGGGACATCGCAGTCTTGGTGAAAATTTTTCCGTGCGGAATTTGAAAAAGGAAATAAAAACACTCCTTTTGGACGGCGTGAGAATTTTTTACAACGGCATGGCAGTGGGATTTGATATGCTTGCCGCGGAAACTTTGCTCTCCTTTAAAAGGGCTTACCCCGATATAAAGCTCGTGGCGTGTATCCCTTGCTTGGAACAGGATAAATTTTTCTCCGCCTCGGATAAGAAACGCTATAAAAAGCTGCTTAAAAAAGCAGACGAGCAAATTCTTTTATCCAACGAATATCATCGCGGCTGCATGCAAAACCGCAATCGCTATATGGTCGAAAGAGCGGATATCATGATCGCGCACTGCATTAAGACGGAAGGCGGAACGGCTTATACCGTAAACTACTTCAAACGGAAAAAACCGAACGGCAAAATCATTTTCGTTTGATAGCCTTTCCTTCTTCTCCGCATGCTCCCCCTTGTTATATTATTTATATAAAAATAGTATTAGTAGTAGTATTAGTAGGGTGCTGTGGAGATGTGGACAACCCCCGTGAAAGGGTACATTTTATCAGGAAAATAAAGGGAATTTTCGACGCCGAATTTCAGTGGATAACCCCGATTTTTCTGTGGAGAAAAATGTGGAAAATTTGTGGATATGTGGAAAGATTTTTATTTTCTTCCTTTTATCACAATTATAAATATACAAAAAGATTGAATAATTATTAAAAACAAGAGTTATCCACAGAACTTATCAACATGTGGATAACTTTATAAACAATTATCCCCAAAAGGTGTGAAGAATATGGATATGAAAACCCTTTTCAGCGAGAAAATTCAAAGCGAAAACAAGGAAAAATTCGAGTGTTTCAGAAGCCTTCTTTTAGAGTACAACGAGCGGTACAATTTAACGACGATTTTGCAGGAAAAAGATATGTATTTCAAGCATTTTTTGGACAGTATCGCGGGCGCGGAGCTCTTTATAAAAGGCGGGAAAGTCGCGGAGATCGGCTCGGGTGCGGGCTTCCCTTCGCTGCCCGTAAAAATCGTGAGAGACGACCTGTCTTTCGACCTTTTTGAGAGCGTGGGGAAAAAGTGCGAGTTTTTGCACGCTGCTGTGGATAAATTAGGCTTAAAGGGCGTGCATATTTATAACATTCGGGCGGAAGACGCCGCGAAGGATAAAACCTATCGGGAAAAGTACGATCACGCGACGGCGCGGGCGGTGGCGAGAATGAATACTTTAAGCGAATACTGCCTTCCTTTCGTGAAGGTGGGCGGGAGTTTTATCGCCTACAAGAGCGGGGAAGCGGAAGAAATCAAGGAAGCGGAAAGCGCGTACAAGATTTTGGGCGGGAAACTGGAAAAGGTGCTCCCCTATTCCCTTCCGGAAGGGTACGGCGAGCGGGTGCTTGCGGTAGTGAAAAAGGTAAAACCCACCCCGCCGAAATATCCCCGCGGGCAGGGCAAGGAAAGAAAACAGCCCCTTTGAGCGCGTTAGGAGAAGGTATGAGATTTGCTTTTATAGACAAAGAAGAGCTTTGTATTTACGAAGAAGGAAAAATTAAAAGATACGAAAGTGCCTACGTAACCCGTTACCGCGAGAACAGCAAGCAGCGGGAGAAGAACCGAGAATGGAAGAAGAACAGCGACGCGATGCTGTACGACGGTTTTTACGGTATGGGGCAGGAAAGAGTAACGGCGGAGATTTGTTCTATCTGCCCTACGGCGGAAAAGAATAAAATCCTGTATGCGTTTTCGGTGAACGAAACTTCGGGGATTTACTATAAATATTTAGACGACGAGAAGAAGACGGAAGCGCATTTTCTCACTTCCAACGAAGAAAATTTTTCCGATTTGGTTTTAAGCGCAAGCGGCGATATAGCGGGTACGGTGCAAGGCGATTTTTATACTTCGGATATCGCCGTATTTTCCAAAAACGGCGGAGATTTCAAGAAAGTTACGGGCGGAGACGGTAAAGACGAAAACCCCTTTTTCACTAAGAACGGGGAGATTTTGTTTAATTCCTACGGTATCGGCAGGGATATGCAAAACGAATTTGTCAAGTATGCGCCCTCGGAAATTCTGCGCTTGGATATAAAGACGCTGGATTTACAAACGGTGCTTTCGGATAAGGCGTATTCCTACATAAAGCCTGTGGAAGATACGAACGGCGATCTGTACTGTATCAGAAAACCTGCCGAAGAAAAACAGAAAAGAAATATTTTGTTAGAGATTTTACTCATTCCCGTGCGTATCGTACAGGCAATCGTGGGGTTTATTTCTCTGTTCGTTACCATCTTCACGGGCAAACCGCTCGTGGAAGGAAAAGGAAAAACGCGAAGCGGCTTCGGCGCGGCAAAGAACGCGGACGAGAAAAAGATATTCGTGCAAAATCATCTTTTGAACGTGGAGAAGGAATTAAAGAGAAACAGAAAGACCGAAGACCACGGATTTATTCCGCATGCTTGGAAGCTGATGAAGTTCAAACGCTCGGCGGACGAGTTTTTAGACCCTTACGACAGCGCGGCGGCGGAAGAACTCGCGCACGGAGTCGCGGATTTTTGTTTAACGGAAGAAAACGGGGAAAAAACGCTCGTTTATACCAACGGCAAGCATATCTTTCAGCTCCCCTTAAACGGCGGAAAAAGAAAGAAAATAGCCGACGTAGATTTTTGTATCAAACTCGGCTGCGCGCCCTTAAACGAAGCGGAAAAACCGACGGAAAAAGAAGAGATAGACGATTTTTTCTCAAAGCTGTAAAAAATATCGGATAAAAGGATAAGGAGTCCCCTTTTTTGCTTGCAAAAAAGGGGATTTTATGGTACAATAAAAGGGTAAAAACAAAGACCTTTTGATAAGGAGAAAAATTATGAAATTCGTATGTAACGGCATGGTATTATCGGACGCGGCGCTCACCGTAAGCAAGGCTTGCGCGGTGAAGACGATCACCCCCATTTTGGAATGTATCAAGCTCCGCGCGGAGAACGACGGGCTTACGCTTACGGCGTATGACGGTGAAATTTCTATCGAAAAGAAAATCGTAGCCGAAGTGCTGGAAGAAGGCGAGCTTTGCGTCAACGGCAAGACTTTTTCCGACTTTGTCGGAAAGATATCCTCTTTCGAAGTGATCGTATCTTCGGACGACAGCGGTATCGTCATTCGCTATGCGGACAGCGAATCCTTTATGCAATCCCTTTCTTCCGCGGATTTCCCCCGCCTTGGCGACCGTTCGACGGAAGGAAAAAATTATTTTGAAATCAAGGAAAGCGATTTAAAAAATCTCATTTCCAAAACGGTGTTCTGCTGTGCAACGGACGAGAGCAGACCTATCTTAAAGGGTTGTCTTTTGGAAGCGAAAGACGGTAAGCTTTCGGCGACCGCACTCGACGGGTTCAGAATGGCTTGCTCGGAATGCGAAGCGGGCGAAGGCACGGGCGCGATCAAGCTCGTATGCCCCGCGCGTACGCTCACGGAAATCTCCCGTATGCTGGACGGGGACGAGCTTTTGAAAATTTACGCGGATAAAAATCTTTTGTCCGTAGCGGTGCAAGACACCGTCATCACTTCCCGTTTGTACGCGGGCGAGTTCGTGAGAAAGGAAAATATCTATCCCGTGGATTTCACGACGAAATTGACGGTAAAACGCGCGGAAATGATCGACAGCGTGGAACGTGCTTCGGTGCTGATCCGCGGGGATAAGAACAATCTTATTTCCTTTGATATCAAGCTTGGAAAAATTCTCATCACTGCAAACTCGGACATGGGTAAGGTGGAAGAAACGGTATCGGCGGATTTGAACGGCAAGGAGCTGAAAATTGCGATGAACGGCAAATACCTGCTCGACGCCTTGAAGGCGTTGGACGGGGAAGAAGTGCTGCTTTCCTTCAACACCTCGGTGTCCCCCTTTACGCTGGAAAACGCAGAAGGCGGAAGCAGCCAGTACCTTATTCTCCCCGTAAGAACGGGCGCAGGGGCGTAAGCCCTCGCATATAGGACGCACAAAAGCAAAACGCAGTTTTGCGCAATTTGCGCCAAAGGCGTTCACTCGCCGTTAGGCGAAACCCAAAATTAAGAACAAAATTTAGAAAAAACCCGAAAAAGAGACAAAGTTTTCCGCAAAGAAAAGAAAAAGCGGGCAAAATTGCTTGACGGGGTTTGTCCTTTTGCGATATAATTAGGAAGTTATCGCGCAAAACGCGCGCGAGTATTAAAAACGAAAAAGATAAAAACCAAATACAGGAGAAAGAGTTATGAAGAGAACGTATCAACCCAAAAAGAGACAGAAGAGCAAAGTACACGGCTTCCGTAAGAGAATGGCAACGTCGGCAGGCAGAAGAGTGCTGAAAAGACGCCGCGATAAGGGCAGAAAGAGATTGACCCACTAATTTTTTAAGGATAATAAAGAACTGAAAACGGATCATAGGCACGAATTCCTTTCCTTTGCATAAAAGGAGAGGATTTGCCATTTTTAATCACCGATAAAAATGAAGTATGTAAGGCTGAAAAAACAAGCGGATTTTCAAAGACTGTTCCATAAGGGGAAACGCGCGTTTTCGCCTTCTTTAACGGTGCTTTACCGCCCTTCCGAACGCATGACGATGGGCATATCGGTCGGTAAAAAACACGGCAAAAGCGTGCAAAGAAACCGCATAAAACGCTTAATCAGAGAAGCTTTCAGATCGGTGCAGGACGAAATGCAAGGATCCTATGCGTTCGTGCTGATTCCCAAGGTGCGGGAAGAATATTCGTTCAAAACGTTCAAGCGGGATTTACAATGCATGATCAAAAAAGAGAAACTTTAAGCCTGCGCTTTTTCGCGCTGGCGTTTGCGAATATGCGGTATTTGAGAAGGACGGTTTTCAAGCCCTATCTTAAAATGCTTTGCATGCGCATGATCCTTTTTTATCAACGGCATATTTCCAAGCATACCTGTATGTTCCGCCCCACCTGCTCTCAATACACCTTGGAGTGTATCAACAACCACGGCGCGATTATCGGGATATTGCTTGGCGCGCTGCGCATTCTTCGCTGTCATCCGTGGAGCAAAGGCGGTTACGACCCCGCCCCTGAACGGTTTTTTCAGCGAAAATGGCTAATTTGAATAAAAAGTGAAGTTTTGCCCTGCGGGCAAAGTTAAGTTTGCTAATGCAAGTTAAGTTTTTCGCCTATGGCGAAAAGTGAAGTTAGCCCTTTTGGGGCAAGTTAAGGGGAATTTATATAGTATTTCTGTTTTAAGGTTCATCAAGACCGTTTCAAAACGGAGCAAACTACAAAAACGAACGCAAAGACACTAAGATTTGCCTGCGGGTGCCACCCGCTTCACTGCGACGAAGTCGCAACTTCACTTATCAAAGATAAGCTTCACTTTCACAAAGTGAAAACTTCACCTTTGCCTTTCATTCAAACTTCACCAAAAGTAAGGAAATCATATGGAACTTTTCAATTTATTAGACAACACGATTCACGTCTTTGGACAGACCTTCGACGTATCGCTCAACTGGATCGGCAGGCTGATTAAAGGCTTGATCGAACTGGTCGGCGGCGCAGGGCTCGTCGGCGTGGGTATTATCCTGTTTTCTTTAATCTTGAAATGTATCGTTTTGCCTTTCGATATCTATCAGCGCATTGCGATGCGTAAGCAAAACCAGAAGATGAAAGAACAGCAAGAACGCATGGAAAAGCTGCAAAAGCAGTATGCGGGCGATAAGGCGATGTACAATCAAAAGCTCATGGAAATGTACAAGGAAAACGGCATCTCCATGTTCTCTTCCTGTCTGCCCATGATCTTGTCCTTGGTCGTCTTTATCGTGGCGATCAACGCGTTCAACGCGTACGCGCAGTATTCCAACGTAGAAAACTATAATACGCTCGTAGAAGCGTATAACGCGCAAATTCAAAGCTATTGTCCCGATCTCGACAACGATAATATTCTCTTTGAAGGGGATAAAATTATCGTAAAAGGCGTGGGCGAAGACGATAAAAACGCGTATATCTATTACAGCCTGAACAATAAGGCGGAAAACCCCTATACGGCTGTCAGCGACGAAGTGAGAGCTTATATCTCCGCGCAGACGGGTAAGACCTATTATATCGATACGGTAAAAGTACAGGCAAACGCCGAGATTATGGCGGTTGTTCAGCCCATGGTCGATGCGGATACGAGCTTGGACGACGCGATGAAAGCGTATTTCATGGACGACGCGCAAAACGCCGTTGTCAAAGCGTACGAAACCACCGTTTCCGAACATACCCGCTTCCTTTGGATTAAGAATATCTGGGCAACGGACGCAAGCTATAAAAATCCCGTTCTGGAATACAAAGAATTCGAAGCGGAAGCAAAGCGCGAAGAATTCAAAGTCGGCGACAAAAAGGTGGAATATAACGAAATCGGCGGAAAAACGGGTACGAGCGTATATACCAAAGAAGCGTACGACACCATCACGGCAAAGCTTACCAAGCAAAAGGAACAGGCGAACGGGTATTTCGTGCTCATCGCTCTTTCTATCGGCACGATTTTGTTACAGCAGTTCGTGAGCATGCGCTCGCAAAAGGAACAGCAGAAATTCTCGTCCGTAGATGGGCAGGGTGCGTCTCAGCAGAAGATGACTATGGTCATTATGACGGTGATGTTCGCGATTTTCTCGTTCATGTACTCTTCGGCGTTCTCCCTGTACATGATCACGAGCAACCTGTTCTCCTTGGCATCTACTCTGATCATCAATAAGATTGTAGATACTTCGATGGCAAAGAAAGCGGAGAAGGCTACGACGGAGAAATTAGACAACAGAAGAACGGCGAGAATTGAAGCGGCGAAGCAGGCGGGCAAGAGCTCGGCAAAGGAAAGCCGCGATAAGAAAAATAAAAACTGAGAGAATGAAAAACGCCCCGAAGACGCGGGGCTGAGGAGATAACATGAAATATACGGAATTTACGGGAAAGACGGTAGAAGAAGCCGTTGAAAACGGCTTGAAAGAGCTGGGGCTTACGGCGGAGCAGGCAGATATCCGCGTTTTGGAAGAAGGCAAGAAAAAACTCTTCGGTTCGGTAAAAGCACGCGTGGAAATCGCGGCGAAAGAAGAAGCTGCGCCCTGCGCATGCTGCGATGAAAACGCCACGGACGGCGAAAGAACGGTGGCGTTCTTGGAAGGCTTGTTCAAGCTCTTGAATATCACGGCTTGCACCGAGCTGGTTGCAGAAAACGAAAAGGTAGAAATCAACGTTACCGCCGCAAATACGACGGCAATCATCGGCAAGCACGGCGCAATGCTGGACGCAATCCAAACGCTTGCGGGCGCGGTTGCGAACACGGGCAGAGACGATTATAAGCCCGTGGTGGACGATTGTGAAAACTATCGCGAAAACCGCGAAGCGACCTTGAATAAGCTCGCGGAAAACTTGGCGCAGAAAGCCGTTCGCTTGGGCAAGAAAATCAAGCTTGAACCCATGAACCCGTACGAAAGAAGAATTATTCACGCGGCGCTTGCAAAACACGATGAAGTGAAGACGGAAAGCGAAGGGAAAGAGCCCAACCGCTATATCGTGATCGTTCCCAACAATTTGGAAGATCCGTCCGCACCTGCAATCCCAGCGAGAAACGAAAGAAACGATAGACGTAGCCGTGGGAATTTTAACCGTGACAGACGTGAACGTAGTGGTCGCGGTGGTTTTAACAAGAAACCGTTTGATCGTAATAGACGTCGCGAAGCCCCGAGATCCAGTGGATCGGGTGGTGGAACGAGCTTGAAAGCATCCAACGATTTCTTCGGCATTTTCCTTG
>JAZQLT010000062.1:0-2263 GCA_045542815.1 Candidatus Scatosoma sp.
TAGCTTAAAGATTGCCGTTCCTTCCGATTACCTTGGCGACGTCATGGGTGATATCAATAAGCGCCGCGGCCGTATCATGGGTACGGACACGGAAGGCGAACGCTCGATCATTCACGCGGAAGTACCCCTTTCGGAAATTAAGACCTATACCATGGAGCTGCGTTCTCTCACCCGCGGCAGCGGTAAATTCGTTTCCGAGTTCTTAGGCTACGAAGACGTGCCCCCTATGCTGGTTGATAAAATCGTTGCCGAAGCAAATCAAGCTTGATTTTGCAAGGCAATATAAGAGCCCTTCGGATCCCCCTCCGAAGGGCTCTTTTAAAACGCTTGCTTTTTGCACGCGTTTATGCTATACTTTGGTTATGAAATACGATTATGTCGCTCTCTACAATAAAAACGCAGCCACTTTTAACGCACACCCGACTCTAAAACGCTTCATAAAGCTTTTAAATCTGTTTTCCACGGCTTTATTCATAATCGGTTACGCCGTTTTATGCGGGTTCGTTTTCATGAGAGAAGAGTTTGATCCAAAGGCAAAGCTGTCCATTCTCTTCGTACCTGCCCTTGCCTTTTTGATTGTGAGCGTTCTGCGTTTGGCGATCGAACGCCCCCGCCCCTATGCGGAAAACGGCGCGGGTATCGTGCCGCTGACAACCAAAAAACACGCGGATAACAAATCCTTCCCAAGCAGGCATTTGACCTGCGCCGCAGTGATCGCCGTTGTATTTCTTAAGTTTTTCCCTATCGTTGGAATCCTGCTTTTGCTGGGAAGCTTTCAGCTTGCCTACCTGCGCTTTGCGCTCGGCTTGCATTACCCGTCCGACCTACTCGCCGGCGAAGGAATTGGACTGCTTATCGGCTGTCTTATCTTTCTCTTATAAAACGAAAAACCTTGGCAAAACGCCAAGGCTTTTATTTTATGCTTTGATTATACCGTGTGCCAACAAGATGTCGGAAAGCTTGGCAAGCCGTTCGGGAGAAAGCGTTTCCCCCCTTGCCTTTTCTTCCACGCCCGCCTGCAAAAGCACTTCCTTTGCCTGTTCACGAGAGATTTTGAAGAAGTTTACGAGATTATTTTCCAAGGTTTTTCGGCGGTTCAAAAAGGCGCACTTTACCGTTTGCCTATAAGCTTTTTCGTCTTTCACCGCAACCCTGCCCCGCTCAAATTCGATTTTTACCACCGCCGAATCGACGTTCGGGCGGGGATAAAACATATTCCTGGAAACCCGCTTTACGATCTTGGCTTTACCTTTCAAGGCAATCGCCGCGGTGATCGAGCCGTATTCGGGCGTGTTCTCCTTGGCGCAAAATCTGTTTGCCACTTCTTCCTGCACCATAATCGACAGCCCTTGCACCTTGTCGCTCTCTTCCAAGAGCTTGGTAACGAGCGGCGTGGTGATATAGTATGGCAAATTCGCCACCACCGTGTATTCGTCCAGCTCTTTTTCAAACTCCTTTAAATCAAGCTTGTTGAAGTCGCGGAAAATGACTTCCACGTTATCCAGTCCCGACAGCGTTTCCGCCAAAACGGGCTGCAAGTCGCGGTCGATATCAAAGGCATATACTTTCTTCGCGGCTTCCGCAAGCGCGCGGGTGAGCGTACCCGCCCCGCAGCCGATCTCCACGACGGTCGTAGTCTTATCGATTCCCGAAGCTTCTACAATCGAGCGCAAAAGATTGGTATCGGATATGAAATTCTGTCCGAATTGTTTTTTGAAATGGAAACCGTGTTTTTCCAAAACACTGCGAAGTTCCTGCATACTTGCTCCTTACATAATTTTGCGCTCACGTTTCCGTGAACGCATACCTGATATTAAGAATCGGTGATATATTTACGAATATACAGCGGAATACGCACGCTTTCGGCAAGCCGTTTGCACGCTTCCACTTCTTCTTCGCCGATACAATCGACGATCGAGAAACGGCTGGCAATCCCGTTTTTGCGGCAGAGCTTTGCGAACTCGATCATGCCGTCAAACCCCGCTTCCTTAAACTGCGAACGGCAGATAGGTTGATATTTTTCCGCACAGGACGCATTCAGCGAAATGTTCACGAAATCGATTTTATTCTTTAAATCGGGCACGATATCCCGCTTATTGATAAGGCTCCCCTGCCCGTTGGTGTTCAAACGGGTGGAAATCCCCTTTTCGTGCAAATAGTCGCACACCGCCGTCATTTCCGCCATACGGTAGGTCGGCTCGCCAAAGCCGCAGAAGACGACCTCCTTAAAGCGGGTCAAATCTCCCGTAGCGTTCAAAGCGGC
>JAZQLT010000063.1:0-6778 GCA_045542815.1 Candidatus Scatosoma sp.
AAGTAACACTGTCGGGAATGGTAACACTCGTTAAGTTAATGCACCAATGAAATGCATCGTAACAGATAGAATTAAGGCTGTCGGGCATGGTTATACTCGTTAAGCTATGACAACCCCAAAAAGCCAAATCGTTAATAGAAACAACGCCATCAGGAACCGAAAAAGACGTCGCCTTTTTCCCAGTAGCGTATTTAATAAGGTTTTTGCCGTCTTTTGTGTATAAATTCCCGTCTATGGATTTATAATATTCATTTTCTTTTGCAACTTGAATATTCATTAGATTATCGCAACTATAGAAAAAATTATTTCCGATAGAAGTAACACTGACGGGAATCGTTATGCTTGTTACGTTTCCGCAATATGCGAACGCCCAATCGCCGATAGAAGCAACGGGTAAGCCTGCATATGTAGAAGGGATAATAATATCAGCATCTGTACAACTGCCTATATTTGATACGATATAATAACTCCTATCATCGCTGAGAGTATAATTAAGCCCTTTAGAGAACTCTTGTTTAGAACCGTCTTCCGTGTTAGAACCGCCGTCTTCGCTACTCATTTCGTAGGAAGAGCTGTTTGTGGGGGTGCTTGTTTGCTCTTCGTCATCGCAAGCCGACAGCGTAGCTGCGCCCGTAAAGGCAAGCATTAGGGTAAGCAAGCCTATTAACCACTTTTTCATAACGTATCTCCTTATATAGAACTATACGATATAAATTCTATCACTTTTTTTCAGGGAAGGCAAGGAAAATATGGGATTTTTTTAAAAAACGCTGTTTGGGGCGGAGAAATATGCCCAAAAATCTTTTATTCCCCCATTGACAAGGCGCCTTCCTTATGTTATAATATTTATTGCAAATCCGTGTTTTTAAGGCGAGATCGGCTGAGTTTTGCGCCCCAAAAATATGGTAAAACGTTTGGAATTATTATTACAAGGAGCTTCTATTATGAAAAAAATCACCAAAAAGATTTTATCGGGGATTATGGCAACCACGCTTGCCTTTTCCGCGTTCGCCGCTTCGGCGTGTACGGTTTCCCCTGCCACGACCACTCCTGCCGCCAGCTCGAGCGGTTGGCTCGTAGGCAACGGCAAACCCAAAAATTCGCAGGGGTCTAACGGTTCGATGTACTTTGACCAGAAAACCTACGATATCTACCATATGGAAAACGGGGCTTGGAAGCTCGTTGGAAATATCAAGGGTGCGCAAGGCGAACAGGGTGAACAGGGCGAACAAGGTCCTGCGGGCCCTGCTGGTACGACGGGCGCAACGGGTGAAACGGGTGCAACGGGCCCTGCGGGTGAAACGGGTCCTGCGGGTGCTACCGGCCCTGCGGGTGCTGACGGACAGGACGGCACAACCCCCGATATCTACATAAACGAAGACGGGTTCTGGGTAATCAACGGCGAAGTTACCGACCGTTATGCGGGCGAACAAAAGATGACCCAAACGGAACTTAATCAGCAGGTTGCTATGTACGGCAGCACCAGCCAACCCACCAAAAAGACTCGTATGGGTATCTATTCTTCCGTAAAAATGAAGGCGGGCACGAAAATTACCTTTAAGGGGGATACGAGCAAGTATAAATGGACGGCAAACGAATGCTCGTCCACCGTCGTATATTCTAGCAGCGTCCAAGTTGACGCAGGCTGGAATAACGATCCTAAGAGCGGTGATTTAGGCGCGGGCTGGGTATCCGAAACGGAATACGTACTGCAAAATGATTGTTACCCCGCGCTTGTTATGGCTTATCTGGACGGTTCTACGGAGTTTAACGAAGAAGAAGTGTTGTCTATGAAAGACTGGTTTGAAGTGGACGGCGCGAAAGCGGAAAACGTTGCCCCCACGGCTTCGGGCACGCTTACCCAAACCGAGTACAATGCACAGCCCGTACACTACGGCAGCTTGCCTTGGCTCACCAAAACGAGAGGACGTATTTCTTTCTCGATCCGAATGGCGGCGGGTACGAAGATCACCTTTGACGGCGACGAAACTTACGACTGGGCAGTCGTAGAAACGGGCGCAACTTTCGTAAAAGCGAAAGTGTTAACCGATGATAAAGGCACGACAGCCACCACCGACGACGTTTATAAAGAAACTCGTTATATCGATTCGAGCTGGCTTGACGCGAACACCTACACCACGAAGATTGACGGCGCTTACCCCGTCATCACCGTAAAGAGAGCGGACGGCGCGGAATTAACGGCGGACGATTTGAAGGATCTCCACTCCCACTTCACGGTAGAAGGCGAAAAGAGATCCCCTTGGTACACCGCCAAACAGGAAGACTCTGCGATCAAGTCGGTTAACCACCGCGGATATAACTTCCTCGCACCCGAAAATACCTTGGAAGCGTACGAACTTTCGGCGAAGATGGGCTATACGTACGTAGAATGCGACGTTTCGTTTACGAGCGACAAAGTGCCCGTTCTTCTCCACGACAGCACGATCGACAGAACGTCCAACGGCACGGGTGCAATCTCCGAAATGACTTTAGAACAGGCTCGTCAATACGATTACGGCAGCTGGATGTCCAACCCCGCATACTACGGCGTACAAATCCCCACTTTGGAAGAGTTTATCGTAAAATGTAAGGAACTTAACCTGCACCCTTATATCGAAATCAAGTGGGATTCCTACACGATCACCGCAGAGCACGCGAAGATCATGGTGGATATCGTGAAAAAGCACGGTATGGAAGACAACGTTACGTGGATCTCCTTCAATTGGCAATATCTTTCCTTGATTGCCGATCAGGACAACACGGCGAGATTGGGTATCGTGAAGAACGTTGCGCTCACCGATGAGTATATCACGCAGGCAAAAACGCTGATGGGCAAGACCAGCGGCGAAGTATTCATGGACGTATATCATACGCAGGGCAGACCGGGCGCGGTATCTCTTACGAAGTGTAAGACCGCAGGCATTCCTTTGGAAGTATGGACGGCAGACGGCGAGACGGATATCAAGGCACTTGACGCGTACGTAACCGGCGTTACCACCGAATACTCCATAGCGGGAAAAATTCTCGGAAAATAAATAGCATACGGAAAAAAAACAGCAGAAAGAGTAAACATGCAAGAAAAAAACTCGCATGTTTACTCTTTTTTCTGTTCGCTTTCGTTTAGAGTTATGAGGCTCACTTCCACTCGCCGTCATAAGCTTGCATGGCAAGCGTTATGGTATGATTGCCTTTGCAATCTATAACTTGGCAAAGCCAACCATAACTATGCGAAGCATATCATAGCTCATAACTCATAACTTGCCCACAAGGGCAATCATAACTTAGCGTGATGTCCGTTAAGGACATCACGCTATTCAACCGCTGTTTTTTTATTCAAATTCTTCAAAGTTACGCATGGTTCTATCGCCGTAGTCCTGTCTTGGCGGGTGCGGTACGCAAGCTTCTGCGCCGCGTTTATCGCATTTGTCTTTATGCGGCATTCCCACGTTGACCAAAATCACGTCTTCGCCGATCTTGACGATATTTTTCAGCTCGATAAACAGTTCGTTTTTCTTAAACCCGAAGCCCTTACCGCTTGGCACGATAAGCCCTATCCAGCGGTTATCGGGATAGCAAAGGAGCACGTCGCACACCCTGCCCAGTCTTCTTCCGTCCTGTGTGTTCACTACTTCTTTTGCGCGAAGCTCAGAAAAACTTACTTGCATATTGACACCCCACATATTACAGTATATGCGGGGCGTGCAAAAAAGGTGCTATTAAATTTATTCCTTCAGATATTCCATTATGCGCTCAACGGGGATAGCGTACTCAAAATTGGGATTCTCTGTTCGCTGGAAAGTGCACATCCCTACCAAGCGACCGCGTCGATCTAATATAGCGCCCCCACTATTCCCCTCTATTGCTGCAACTGTTGATTGGATAAAATATTCTTCATCATCATCGTCTCCCCAACGATCTTTCACCAAGGGCACGCTTATCATTCCTGGAGATATAGCAACACCGTTTCCTAAGGAATTTCCCATAGCATAAACTTTATCTCCCGTTTTTAAAGACGAGACTTTTCCTTTTTTTATTTCTGTAAAGGTTTCCTTCCCAAGCGGGATAATTCGCAAAATAGCAATGTCTAAATTTTTATCGTACTTAATAATCTCCGCTTTTCTCGATGCTAGTGTCGAAAAATCATTTTTCGCCAAGAAAAAACAGTGTATATCTTCATATATTTTTTCCTGATCTTCATCAAAAATATTATGCGCATTGGTCACCAATATCCCCTTTTGTATCATGATCGCCGTTCCCTGCGATATTTTTCCACAATGATTGGTACACTCCAATTCGATTACCTCATGCATGGTCTGTGCAAAAATTTCTCTCGCCGACTTAGGAATAAGGTCACAAATAACACCGAGAACTATAAGTACTATCGCTATAACTATAAGAACCTCATACGCATCAAGATAAGTTTCCACTTTATCAAGATCCCATACGTCAATATTATTTCCTGCAATCAGAACAACAACGCCCGCAATAGCCGCACAAACAAGACCTACTGTCAGTAAAATCAAAGAAATCAAAAGACGCTTTCCACAATTAAAATCAAATCTGCTTATTCTTGTTGTATTTCTCCAGTCCTTTTTTGCCATAACGAATTTCTCTCCTTCTTTTGTGTAATTTCGTACTTCGTTTGTCTATGAAGTATTCTGAGTTGTACATTATATGTACATTTTTCACCATTATAGTACAAATAATGTACAATGTCAAGTGGAGTGGCATAAAAAAATGGTAGAACTTGGAGAAAAACTGAAAGAACTGCGGAAAAGTGAACGGCTAACGCAACAACAGCTCGCAGATATTTTGAAAATCGGACGGGTGAATTATACGCGTTATGAAACGAACGCAGTGCGTCCCGATTATGAAACCCTAATTAAATTAGCTGATTTCTATGATATTAGTTTAGATGAGCTTTTCAATAGAAAATAAATCCACGGGCACCCGTGGATTTATTTTTACGAAATATTCAGCCGTATATTATGCAGGGCATTCTTTTCAAGCCTTGAAACTTGCGCCTGCGATATCCCCACCTCTTCGGAGATCTCCGTTTGCGTTTTGCCTTCATAGTAACGCAAAAATAAAATTTTTTTCTCCCGATCCCCCAGTTTTTCCATGGCTTCGGAAAGGGCGACGTGTTCCGTCCAGATCTCGTCCGTGTTCTTTTCGTCCGTGAGCTGGTCCATAAGAAGCAGCGTATCCCCCGATTTATTATACACGGGCTCGTAGATAGACACAGGGTCGGAAATGGCGTCGAGCGCATACACCACTTCCCGTTCGGCGACTTTGAGCTCTTTGGCAATCTTTTCTATCGTAGCTTCTTCGTCCCTGCCTTCAATCTCTTCGCGGGTTTTGAGCACTCTGTACGCCATGTCGCGGATCGAACGGGACACGCGCAGGGAGTTCCCGTCGCGCAGGTAGCGTTTGATCTCCCCCACGATCATGGGCACGGCGTAGGTGGAGAATTTCACCCCCACGGACAGATCAAACCCGTCGATTGCTTTAATCAGCCCCACACAGCCTGCTTGAAACACGTCGTCCACGCCGAGATTTTTGATACGAAAACGTTTGACGAGCGAGAGCACCAATCGCATATTGCCGATAATAAACTTATCCCTTGCTTGCTTGTCCCCGCTTTTCAGGCGCACCATGAGTTCTTCGTTTTCCTTTGCGGTGAGCTTGGGCAAGCCCGAAGTATCCACGCCGCAAATTTCCACTTTTTGCATACTCTTTCACCTCCTAAACCGTATGTAGGACGGGGGCAGTGTTGAGATGAGTATGCGCCAAGCGTCAAATTTTTATTCCATTTTTGCGATTTCTTTCTTCAAACGCAGGATAATTTTTTTCTCCAAGCGGGATATGTAGCTTTGGGAAATTCCCAAAAGATCGGCAACGTCCTTTTGCGTCATTTCTTCTCCGCCGCCTAAGCCAAAGCGCAAAAACATGATCTTTCTTTCCCGCTCGGAAAGCTTTTTCAGCGCTTCTTTGAGCTGTTCCTTTTCCGCATTCGATTCAATATCCCCGTACACTGATTCCGCAGACGTACCCAAAACGTCGGAAAGCAGCAGCTCGTTCCCTTCAAAGTCGGTGTTCAACGGCTCGTCAAAGGACACTTCGCTTTTCAATCTTGCGCTGCGACGCAGGTACATCAAAATTTCGTTCTCAATACACCGTGAAGCATACGTCGCAAGCTTGATATTTTTATCCGTTTTAAAGGAATTGATCGCTTTGATCAGCCCGATTGTGCCAATGGACACCAAATCGTCGTTTTCCACGCCCGTGTTCTCGAACTTACGCGCGATATATACCACCAAACGCAGGTTGTGTTGAATGAGCTTGGCTTTGGCTTGTTCCTTTTCTTCTTCGTGCGAAAGCAGGGCAAGCATTTCCCCTTCTTCCTTTGCCGAAAGGGGCAAAGGAAGCGCCTCGCCGTTTCCACATACGTAATCTACCAGACTTTCCTGCATAAATACGTTCTTTAAAAATATCCGTAACCATTGAACCATTTTCATATCTTCTCTCCTGCGTCAGTCTTCTAAAATCGATGCGTGTAACAGAATTTTATATTCTCTCGATATCATATTCGCGCTCGGCGCGAAATATACCCGCTTTTGCTTATTTCCCACGTAAATTTCCCCTTCGTAAAGGGTTACCGTCTTCCCCCCGCAAAGGGTGGATATCGCGAGTTCGTCGCATACCTGCCCCTGTCCTTGCAACACTTCTTCCCCGAAAAGCTCGTAGAAAATATCGGGAGAAAGAAAGCAGACGGGCA
>JAZQLT010000064.1:0-9076 GCA_045542815.1 Candidatus Scatosoma sp.
AATACAAATCAGTACTTATATTTAGTCAGCACAATTTCTACTAATATTACAATAGCAAATATCAATGAGCAATGTAAAATAATTGGTTCCCATGCTTTCTCTGGCTGCGATAACTTAACGAGCATTACCATTCCCGACAACGTTACTTCGATCGGTGGTTTTGCGTTCTCTGGTTGCGACGGCTTAAAGAGCGTTACTATTCCCAACAGCGTTACTTCTATCGGTAGGGAGGCGTTTCGTGGTTGCGACGGCTTAACAAGTGTTACTATCCCCGACAGCGTTACTTCTATCGGTGATATTGCGTTCGGTGATTGCGACAGCTTAACGAGCGTTACCATAGGAAACAGCGTTACTTCTATCGGTAGTTCTGCGTTCGCTAGATGCAACAGCTTAACGAGCGTTAGCATCCCCGACAGCGTTACTTTTATAGGTGATTGGGCGTTCGAAGATTGCACTAGCTTAATGAGTGTTACCATTGGCAATAGTGTTACCTCTATCGGCAATCAGGCGTTCTTTTGCTGCAACAGCTTGACAGATATTAAAGTTGCAGAAGAAAATAAATATTATCTATCTATTGACGGAAATTTATATACAAAGGCTGGCGCAACACTCATTCAATATGCAACAGGAAAAAGGGACGAGTCCTTCACCATTCCCGACAACGTTACTTCTATAAGTGAATGGGCGTTCTATGCTTGCGACAGCTTAACGAGCGTTACCATTCCCGACAACGTTACTTCTATCAGTGAACGGGCGTTCTATGGTTGCGACGGCTTAAAGAGTGTAACCATTGGTAACGGCGTTACTTCTATCAGTAGTTATACGTTCTATGCTTGCGACAGCTTAACGAGTGTTACCATTGGCAATAGTGTTACCTCTATTGGTGATCAGGCGTTCTTTTATTGCAACAGCTTAACAGATATTAAAGTTGCAGAAAAAAATAAATATTATCGATCTATTGACGGGAATTTATATACAAAAGCCGGCGCAACGCTCATTCGATATGCAATAGGGAAAGGGGACGAGTCCTTTACCATTCCCGACAGCGTAACTTATATCGGTGATCAGGCGTTTTCTCAATGTACCAACTTAATGAGCATTACCATTCCCGACAACGTTATTTCTATCGGTAGTTCTGCGTTCTCTGGTTGCGACGGCTTAACAAGCGTTACTATCCCCGGTAGCGTAACTTCTATCGGTGATTGGGCGTTTGATGGTTGCGACAGCTTAACAAGCATGACCATTGGTAACAGCGTTACTTCTATCGGTAGTTCTGCGTTCTATGGTTGCGAAAGCTTAAAGAGCATTACTATCCCCGACAGCGTTACTTCTATCGGTGAGCGTGCGTTCGAAGCTTGCGTTAGCTTAATGAGCGTAACCATCTCCGACAGCGTTACTTCTATCGGTGAGAATGTGTTTGAAGATTGCGACAGCTTAACGAGCGTAATTCTGCCCGCTTCGGCGATTGAATCTATATCTATAACGAACCTGCAAACAGTCGTTATCACTAGTGGAGATATCCCAAACCATGCATTCTCTTTTGAGACCAACTTAACAAGTGTAACCATTGGCAAAGGTGTTGCTTCTATCGGCTATGGTGCGTTCGCTTATTGCGACAGCTTAATGAGCGTAACCATCCCCGATAGCGTTACTTCTATCGGTGAGCGTGCGTTTGAAGATTGCGATAGCTTAACGAGCGTAACTCTGCCCGCTTCGGCGATTGAATACATACCTACAACAAATTTACAAACAGTCGTTATTACTAGTGGAGATAGTATTCCATCTTCTGCTTTTTCTGGGTGTACCTACTTAAAGAGTATAACCATTCCCGACAGCGTTACTTCTATCGGTAGTTCTGCGTTCTCTGGTTGCCATAACTTAACGAGTGCCACCCTTCCTGCTTTCGCGATTGGATCCATATCTAAAACAAATCTGCAAACGGTCATTATTACCAGTGGAAATATTCCTGAATATGCATTCGAGAATTGTACCAGTTTAACAAGCGTAATCATTGGAAACAGTGTTACTTCTATCGGCAGTTCCGCGTTCTATAAATGCAACGGCTTAACGAGCGTTACCATCCCCGACAGCGTTACTTCTATCGGTAATGATGCGTTCTCTGGTTGCTACAACTTGACGAGTGCTGCCCTTCCCGCTTTCGCGATTGAATCCATATCTACAACGAAGCTGCAAACGGTTGCTATCACTAGTGGAGATATCCCCGAAAAAGCCTTCTCTAATTGCGACAACTTAACGAGCATTACCATTCCCGACAGCGTTACTTCTATCGGTAGTTATGCGTTCCAATATTGCGACAGCTTAACGGACGTATATTATAACGGTACAGCGGAAGAATGGGCGAAAATCAGCATTAGTACTGGTAATACGCCTTTAACCAACGCAACGCGGTATTATTACAGCGAAAGCGAGCCTGCATTGAATGCGGACGGCACGGCATATGACGGAAATTATTGGCGTTACGTTGACGGCGTTCCTACCATTTGGGTATATACCATAGAAGAATAACACGCTATATAACGTCATTCTGAGCGAAGGGAAGAATCTCAAAGACGGGGATTCTTCGGGCTACGCTCTCAGAATGACGGAATGTCTTGACAAAAAGCCTATAATTTGCTATAATAAGAGCCGAGCTTTTCACAAAGCTCGGCTCAATTTTCACTTATATTTCACTTAACGGAAATAAAAAACGGTTATAGTATATAGGAAGACTTTTCCAAAAAGGAGAAAGGCATATGAAAATTCTTATTGTTGACGATGAAGAAATGATCCGCGCGGTGCTGAAAGAGTACGTAGAGTTTGAGGGCAACGAAGCGTTTGAAGCGGAAGACGGCATGGAAGCGGTGAAGCTTTGCCGTGAAAACGATTACGATTTGGTGTTAATGGACGTGATGATGCCGCACTTGGACGGTTTTTCCGCGGTGAAGGAAATCAAAAAAGTCAAGGATATCCCCGTAATCATGCTTTCGGCGCGCGGGGAAGAGTACGACAAGCTGTTCGCCTTTGAAATCGGCGTGGACGACTACGTAACCAAGCCTTTTTCGCCCAAGGAAGTGATGGCGCGTATCAACGCGGTTACCAAGCGCCGCCAAACCAAGCCCGCAGGCAACGAGATTTTGAAATTCGAAGGCTTGCATATCGACATGGCGGGCAGGAACGTGTACGTAGATGGCGAAAAAGCCGAGCTTACCCCTAAGGAATACGAGCTTTTGTTCTATCTCGTCCGCAATAAAGGGATTGCGCTCACGCGGGAAAAGCTCCTTTACGACGTATGGGGGTTTGACTTCTACGGCGACGACCGCACGGTGGATACACATATCAAGATGCTGCGCGGGAATTTGAAAGAGTACCGTAAGTTTATCGTTACCCTGCGCGGGCTTGGATATAAATTCGAAGAATAATGAAAAAAGACGTCCAAGGACAAACGAAAGCGAAGCCGAAGAAGAGTCGGCAAGAGCGGCGTTTTAGACGCCGTCAGGCTTTCCATAGAAAGCTGACGAGCACCAGCATTTACTTTCTGCTTTGGACGGTATTTACCGCGCTGTCCTTGCTCATCGTTTTGTGCTGTTCGTTGTTGCAGCAGTTTATCCTTACCCGCTCCTACAAGGAAGAAGCGTCCAGGGAAGTAAGCGAGAAAGGGCAACAGATCGAAGCGACTTTGCGCACGAACGAGCTCCCCGAATGGACGGGCGGGAATTACAGCGGGTTTTTGCGGTTTCTCTCGCGGAACTTGGGGGTGCGTATCTATATTTTAAACGGCGAAGGGGAAGTATTATTCCCGCAGGAAGAGCATTTCGACCCCAACGCCCCCGAACTGGACGGCGAAACGGATTTTTCCGCGGAGATCGTCGGACTTTTGCAGGAGCTGAAAGAAGCGGAAGGCACGCACGCGGTATATGAAGGGGACGGGGAATACGTGTATGCGGCGAAGCTCGCAATGTACCCCAACATGGACACCTATTTATACGTAGGCAAGTCCTTAGACCTTATCCAAACGACTACGGCGCGAATGAACGTGCGTATGGGGCTCATTTCCGTGTTTGTGTTCATTCTTTCCTTTGCGATTACGAGCGCGGTGGCGGGGCTTTTGACCAGACCCATCACCGAGATTACGAAAAAAGCGGGTCAGCTTGGGCGCGGGGACTTCAACGTAGATTTCTATGGCGGGGATTATTGCAAAGAGCTTGCGGAGCTTGCAGAAACGCTCAACTTTGCGCGGGACGAGCTGTCCAAAACCGACCGCATGCAAAAAGAGCTGATCGCCAACGTTTCCCACGATTTTAAGACTCCTTTGACGATGATAAAGGCATATGCGTCCATGATTATGGAAATTTCGGGGGATATTCCCGAAAAGCGGAACAAGCACGCGCTCGTCATTGTGGACGAAGCGGACAGACTTACTTCGCTCGTGAACGACGTATTGGATTTGTCTAAAATTCGTTCGGGAATCGAGGGCTTGAAAACGAGCGTATTCGATATGTCGAAATACGCGTACGAGATACTCGATCGCTTCGCGTATCTTCGCGAAACGGCGGGCTATCGCTTGGAAACGGATATTGACGAAGGTTTATATACGAACGCGGACAAGAGCAAGATCGGGCAGGTTTTGTACAACCTGATCGGCAACGCGGTCAACTATACGGGTGCGGATAAGACGGTATATATCCGTTTGAAAAAGGAGACGGAAACTGCGTTCCGCTTCTCGGTAACCGATACGGGCAAGGGGATTGCGCAGGAAGAGATTGCCACCATTTGGGAGCGGTATTACCGCTCTGCGGAAATGCACAAACGCCCCGTGCGGGGTACGGGCTTAGGGCTGTCGATTGTTAAAACCATTTTAGAGCGCCACGGCTTGCAATTCGGCGTGGAGAGCGAAGTGGGCAAAGGAAGCACGTTTTATGTGCTGTTTCCGCTTGACAATACCCGTTAAATCGTATATACTATAAAAAAAATATTCTTTGGGGCGGGGTGAAATTCCCCACCGGCAGTACAGTCTGCGAAGGGCGGTCTTCACCGCCCCCGATTCGGTGAAATTCCGATACCGACGGTTTATAGTCCGGATGCGAAAAGAGAAAAGAAACGACGGATATACGTCGCATTTCAGCGTTGCCGCTCCGTGTCCCTTGGTCGCGTACGCCAAGTACGCTCCCTGCGGGATACTCACGGCGCCTTGAACTGCTCGTATCTGCGCCGTTTCGACAGGCTCGTAGATATCCTTGGCGTTGCAGTGCGCGCCCCCTTGCTCGTTTACGCTTAGTAAACTCCCGTCGGGTGTGCTCCTGCGCCTTGAAATGCTTGCATCTACGTTGTTTGGACGGGATTTTTACGTACGCACTGCGCCCCTTGGAAAAAGGGGCGTTCTTTTATGGAAGAAACAAAAAAAGAAAAAACAAAAGGGGCAGGTACGAGATTACCGTTCAAAAAACGTTTTACGGCAAAGCGGCTTGCGCTCATGGCGATCTTTGTCGCTCTTTCGTTTGCCGTAAGCCTTTTGAGCTTTTCCATTTTTCCCGCAAGTCCCGTTTTCTTCTTGGAGCTGGACTTTGGCAACGTGTTCATTTTGCTGATTTCCTTTCTGCTGGGGCCTGTCGAAGGGGTAATTGTATGCGTAGTAAAGGAAACCCTGCGAATTTTGGCGGGCAGCACGGGCGGTGTTGGGGAGCTTGCCAATATGCTGATGACGAGCGCGTATATTTTATTGCCTTCTATCGTTTATCAATACCGTAAGGGATTAAAGACGGTGGGGATCACGCTCGGCGGCGCATGCTTGATCGGTACGGCGGCGGCGCTTCTTATCAACCGTTTTATCACTTTTCCGCTGTTTTTGGGCGAAAATGGTGCGGCGGTATTTGCGGAAGGATTTTGGCTGATCGTAGCGTTTAATCTCATCAAAACGGTATCGGTGGGGATTTTGACCGTGCTCCTTTATAAACGGCTGTCGAATTTCCTAAAAAAGATAAAAATTTAATTGCAAAAAATCCGAATAGGTATTATAATAAAGCTATGGCAGTGTTTATTTCAAAATCGCGCGCGGAAACGGAAGCGTTTGCCCGCGAATACGCAAAGACCCTGAAAGCAGGGGATATTGTTCTTTTGGACGGCGACATGGGCGCGGGGAAAACGGTGTTTTCCAAGGGCGTTGCAAAGGGCTTGGGGATTGAAGAAGAAGTAACAAGTCCCACCTACGCGTACATGAACGACTACGACGGCAGGCTCTTTCATTACGATTGCTACCGTATCGAATCGGTTGCGCAGGCGGAAAATCTCGGGCTGGCGGATTATTTCGATATGGGCGGGATTTGCCTTATCGAATGGGCGCAAAACATCGCGCCGTTGCTCCCGCGCGGCGTCAAACGGGTGTGTATTAGAAAACTGAGCGAAACGGAACGGGAAATAGACTATTAACGGAGAAATTATGAAAAACTTTTTAGCGGTGGACACAAGCGGGAGCTATCTGACGGCAATCGCGTATAAGGACGGACAGGCATACTCGGTGTTCCTGCCCGATTGTGCGATGAAACATTCCGTCTCCGTCATGCCTGCCGTGGACGAAGTCTTGAAAAAGGCGAATATGCGCTTGGACGAATGCGACTTTTTCGCGAGCGTTGTCGGGGCTGGCTCGTTTACGGGCATTCGCATAGGGATTTCCGTTGTCAAGGGGTTTTGTCTGGCGTACGGAAAACCTGCTTTGGGGGTAACCTCTTTCGACGCGCTTGCATATAATGCGTTAGACGAAGGCTTGAAAGGAAAACGCCTTTGTCTTATCGACGCTTTGCACGGCTGTTACTATGCGTGCGGATATGACGGAGAAGACATGGTATATCCCCCCGCGTACTTAACGGAAGAAGAAGTGCTTGCGCTTGCCGACCAAGGCTACGCGCTCTGCGCGTATGGAGCGCGTCCCCTTCAAGAAAAGACGCAGGTATTCTCCGCCGATCCCTGTAAAGGCTTGGTGCGCGCGGTGCTTTCTCTTGCCGAGCAAGACCGCTTTGGCGCGCTGGAAGCGCTGTACGTGAGGAAAAGCTCGGCAGAGCTGAATGCGGGGAAGTGAGCGCCATGACGGTACGCGCTTGGACGGAAAAAGACATTCCCGCTATTGCGGAAATGGAAAGGCGTTGCTTTGCCGATCCTTGGACGGAAGGTATGCTCGCCGACGCTTTAAAATTCCCTGTCTATCACACTTTTTTGGCGGAAGAAGGGGGGCAGGTATGCGGCTACGCGTGCCTGATTGCCGTTTTTGAAGACGCGGAAGTCGCAAATATCGCGGTGGATATCCCTTACCGCGGGCGCGGGATCGGGGAATTGCTCTTAAATGCCATGCATGAAAGGGCAAAATCGCTCGGCGGTAAGCAGAGCCTTTTGGAGGTGCGCGTGAGCAATGTGCCTGCAATAAGACTGTATGAAAAGCACGGCTACGAACGCTACGGCGTGCGCAAGAAATATTATGCGGACGGGGAAGACGCGTTCGTGATGAGAAAGTTGTTATAGGAGGGCGGGCGACGGTTACTTTATCTGACGTTTCGTTTTTACAAAGGGGAACGGGAAAGGATTTGTTGCTGTTGCACGGGTACCTTTCTTCCAAGGAAGCCTTTGCCGCGCAGGTGCGGTATTTTTCGAGATTTTATCGGGTAACCGCGTTTGATTTTATAGGGTTTGGCGGCAGCAGGTGTTTAACGGACGCTTTTTCGGTGGCGGACTATGCCGCTTGGACGAAGGAGACCATGCGCCTTTTGGAAGTGAAAAATCCGCACGTGATTGCCCATTCGTTTGGGTGCCGCGTGGCGGTAAAGCTTGCTGGGCAAGACCCTGCGCTATTTGATAAGATACTGCTTACGGGCGCGGCGGGCGTGATTTTAAAAAGGGGATTTGGGTATCACTGCAAGGTGAAGACCTACCGCTTAGTGAAGAAAATCGCTCCGCGCTTTGCGGAAAAAAGGTTCGGGAGCGCGGAATACCGCACACTCTCTCCCGTGATGAAAGAAAGCTATAAAAAGATCGTGAACGAGGACCTGCGCGAAAGCGCACGGCGCATACAAAACAAAGTCCTGCTCGTGCAGGGAGAAGGGGATACGACGACGCCGAAAAAAGAAGCGGAGGCGTACCTTGCCTGCATGCAAAGGGGAAGACTTTGTACGATGCCGGGCGGGCATTTCGCTTTTGCGGAATATCCCACCGCGTTCAATCTGATCGCAGAGGAATTTTTTTATGAATGAAACGGTGTTAAGAATAGTTGCAAGCACAGTTACCGCCTGCCTGTTTTGTGTATCGAGCGTAAAGCTAATCGGCGCGATGCAGCAAAGCGGGTATAAGGGCGGTGTGTTTTGGCGTTGGCTCAAACGCAAAGACAATCTGTATTTCAACAGACTTGCCGTGCTTTCTCTGCTGTTGGCGCTTTCTTCGGCGCTCTTTTCCATTTGTTTTTCTTTTCTGGGCGTGCAAGGCGCGCTTTTGATATCGTCCGTGCCCTTTATGGCGTTGCTGTTGGCTTTTTGGCGAGCGGACGCCAAGTACGCTTTAAAAGTTCCCGTCAAGCGCACGGGCAGAATGAAGAGACTGTTTGCCGTATATCTGCTTTTTACTGCCTGCACAGCGTATATTCTTATTGCAATACTCGGCTTTTTGGCAAAATGGAACGGCTCTTTCCTGTACGGTTTAATCGCGTACGTGCCTTATGCGGTAATGCCTATGCTTTTGCCTCTTCTTCTTTGCTTGGCGAATGCGGCAACGGGCGTATTTGAAAACGCGCGGAATAAGAAATTTGTGAAACGGGCAGGGCAGGTATTAAACGAAAGCAAAATGCTCCGCGTGGGGATCGTGGGGAGCTACGGCAAAACTTCGGTGAAAAATATTCTCAAAACGCTGCTTGCGGAGAAATATTCGGTGGTGGAAACGCCCGAATCGTACAATACGCCCATCGGGATTGCAAAGACAGTATTCTCCGACGCGTTTGCGGATAAGCAAGTCTTAATCGCGGAAATGGGCGCGCGCAAGCAAGGGGACATCGCAGAGCTTTGCGCGCTCGTAAAACCCGATTATGCAATCTTTACGGGGGTTTGCG
>JAZQLT010000065.1:0-2584 GCA_045542815.1 Candidatus Scatosoma sp.
CCGTTTCGTTATTCGCCGCCATAACGGCGACAAGCCCCGTCCTTTCGCATACTACGGCTTTTAAAGCGCTCGGTTCGACCATGCCCCCTTCGTTTACGGGAAGATAGACCACTTCAAAGCCTTCCTTTTCCAGCTTCCCTGCGGCGTATAAAACGGCGTGGTGTTCGATAGCAGACACGATCACCTGCGTTTTGCCCTTTTCCCTTTGCGCGTACGCACCGCCAAGCACCGCCCAGTTATCCGCTTCCGTTCCCCCGGAAGTGAAATACACTTCGTTGGGCTTTGCGTTTAGAAGCGCGGCGAGCTGATCGCGCGCGCAATCGACGGCATTTACCGCCTTGCGCCCCACCGCGTGCGGAGAATCGGCGTTGCCAAACTCGTCCGTAAAATAGGGCAGCATTTTTTGTAATACGTCCTTGTCCAGCGGCGTCGTCGCCGCATGATCGAGATAAATCCTTTCCATACTTTTCACCTTTGCTATCATTATATAATTTTTTATTGGCTTTGTCAATACTTTCTATCCGTCTGTCGGGAAGTAAAAAAAATTAGAAAAACGATAACTTTTTTCAAAAAACCCCTTGAAAAGTGTGAAAAAATATACTATAATGATTGCAATTATCGGTTCTTTGCGGTTTCGCGGGAGATAGAGAGCTGTTTTCTGCGGGAGCGCGCCCCACTACCGATAAAAATTTTGTAAATGATAAGGGGGAATTGAATGATGAGTATGAATGGAGAAAACATCCGCAACATTGCGATTGTGGGCCACAGCGGCGAAGGCAAAACGACGCTTTGCGAAGCTATGCTGTTTAACGGCGGCGTGATCGACCGCATGGGCAAAGTGCCCGACGGAACAACCGTTTCCGATTATGACGATCTTGAAAAAGCAAAGAAAATGTCTATCTACACTTCCTGTTCGCATCTGACCTGGAAGGACGTTAAGGTGAACCTTTTGGATTTGCCGGGATACTACGATTTTGAAGGCGAGCGCAACGAAGGTCTGCGCGCGGCAGGCGGAGCGCTTCTCGTTATCGGCGCAAACGGCGTGCTCCCGATCGGGGCGGAAGCGATCGTAGATTATTGCTTAAAGCTCGGCAAACCGTTGATCATCTTTATCAACGGCATGGACAAAGAGAACGCGAACTACCGCGCTACGGTGCAGGCGCTCCACGATAAATACGCAGGTAAGATCGCGCCTATCCAAATCCCTATCATGGAAAACGGCAAGATGCAGGGCTGTATCAACGCTTTGCAAGAACGCGCGTATCTGTTCAAGGAAGGCGGCCCGCAGGAAATCCCCATTCCCGAAGACATGAAAGACCAAGTGGAAGAAATGAAAGCTTCCCTTATGGAAACCGCGGCGGAAAACGACGAAGTGCTGCTCGATAAATATTTCGAAGCGGGCGCGCTTACCCGCGAAGAGACCATTCAGGGTATCCGTATCGGTATCGCGTCCGTGAATACCATTCCCGTCATGGCGGGTTCGGCGCTCACCAACCGCGGCGTTATCAATCTGTTAAACGAAATCGTTACGTACATGCCTCAGGCGCACGAGCGTATGAATACCATGGCGGAAGACGTTACGAACGGCAATAAAGTCGTCTCCCTTCGCACCGAGGCGGACGCTCCGTTTGCGGCGCAGGTATTTAAAACGGTCATCGACCCCTTCTCCGGTAAGCTCAGCTACTTAAAGAGCTTCCGCGGGGTTTTGAAGAGCGGTTCCACCGTTTGGAACGCGAACACCGAATGCGAAGAACGCATCGGGCAGGTATATGTGCTCCGCGGAAAGAAAATGGAGCCTGTCGATCAGCTGGAAGCGGGCGATATCGGCGCGGTAAATAAGCTTGGCAATACCAACACGGGCGACACGCTTTGCGACCCTGCGGCAAAAGTCAAGTTCACCCCTATCTATTTCCCGAAGCCCACGCTCTTCATGTCGGTAACGGCGGAGAAAAAAGGCGAAGAAGACAAGGTCTTCGCAGGGCTTGCGAAGCTCAAAGAAGAAGACTACACCTTCTCCATTGAAAAGAACGCCGAAACGGGCGAAATGGTACTCGGCGGGCAAGGTGATATCCAGCTCGAAATGCTGGCGAAGAAGGTGAAGGCGCGCTACGGCGTGGATATGAAGCTCTCCGAGCCCAAGATCGCATACCGCGAGACCATTCGCGGCACGACGGAAGCGGAAGGCAAGCACAAGAAACAGTCGGGCGGGCACGGTCAGTACGGACACTGTAAAATTCGCTTCTCGCCTTGCGAAGAAGAATTTGTATTCGACGAAGAAGTCGTTGGCGGCGCAGTGCCCAAAAACTACTTCCCCGCAGTGGAAAAGGGTCTTCGCGAGTCTATGGAACACGGGCCTTTGGCAGGCTACCCCGTAACCGGGCTTAAGGCAGTGCTTTACGACGGCAGTTATCACGACGTGGACTCGAACGAGCTTTCCTTTAAGATGGCGGCGGCGATTGCGTTCAAGGAAGGCTTGAAAAACGCGAAGCCCGTCCTGCTCGAACCCATTTATAGCTTAAAGATTGCCGTTCCTTCCGATTACCTTGGCGACGTCATGGGTGATATCAATAAGCGCCGCGGCCGT
>JAZQLT010000066.1:0-3597 GCA_045542815.1 Candidatus Scatosoma sp.
AAATACACGGCGGGTGCATGGGCTAAACCCATACCTGATTGTTTCCATAGTATAGCATAAAAGCGGGGAGAAGTCAATAGGAAATGCTAAATTTTTTAAAAATACTTTTAACAATTTTAAAAATCGCGATCAGCGCGTGCATTCTTTATGCGCTCCTGTTCATTTTAAGAAGCTGCGGGGTGATCTAATGTTCAAAGTAAAAAATCAGCCTATAATCGGCGAAGACGGCTATCAATACTTTACGTACGGTGAAGACGCTGCATGGAGGGTCGGCAGCGTGGAATATCGCATTAGCAGACGTTTTCGCCATTTTCATATATTGAATAATGGGAGATAAGCTCTCAAAAGAAATTCAGATGAAAAACGGGGAATAAAAAATGAATTTTACGGCTATCACGGTTTTCGGTATTGCCTTTATCTTTGTAACGACGGTGCTCGGTTCGGCGCTCGTATATTGTTTCAAGAAAGAAATTCCAAAAAAATTGCAATCGGTTATCTTTGGCTTCGCGGCGGGCGTTATGACGGCGGCTTCGGTGTGGTCGTTGCTTTTGCCTGCGCTGGAAGAAAGTGAAAAGGTGTGGGGCAGGTGCGCGTTTATGCCCGTTTCTATCGGCTTTTTGCTGGGGGGAGCGCTAATCGTTCTGTTTGAACGGATATGTTCTCAAAAGGCGGACGGGAGCGGCACGCTTGCAAGCGTACGGGCGCGCAAGCTTTTTTTCTCCATGACCTTGCATAATATTCCCGAAGGGCTCGCCGTAGGATTTGCTTTCGGCGCGGCACATTTGGCGGGCACAGCGTCCGCGTATATCGCGGCTTTGGGATTGGCGATCGGCATCGGTTGTCAAAATTTGCCCGAAGGCGCAGCGGTTTCTTTGCCCATGAAAACCGCGTTAAACAGCAAAAACAAAGCCTTCCTTTTCGGCGTGTGGAGTGCCGTGGCGGAGCCGCTTTTTGCGGTCATCGGCTACTTTTTCGTAGCGTATTTGCGCGCGTTACAGCCGTGGCTGCTCGCTTTTTCCGCGGGCGCGATGATTTTTGTTGTCGCGGAAGAGCTTTTGCCGGAAGCGAAATGCGACGGCGGCTCGATTGGCGCATGGGGGCTTATGGTCGGTTTCGTATTGATGATGGCGTTAGACGTTGCTTTGTAAAAACGAAAATCGGTCAAAAATCCGCAAAGGGGCTTGACAACGGGGTGGGAGTATGCTAAAATGTATTATGTCTGATTATCGGTCGTTTTCGCCCGAAAAATAAGAACATAGACAGTAAGGGGAGACCAAAGAGAATGAAAAAGCTTATACTCTTAATTGTCAGTATGGTTACGGCAATTCTTTGTTCGTCTTGTAGCGTTGCGCTTGAAATGGTTGATAAAATCGGAGCAGGGTTAACGGGGCAGCAAAGCTCTTCTACGGCGGAAGAAAGCGAATCGGAAGACGGCGAAGAAGAATTTTTCACCGTTACCTTTAAACAGGACGGGTGCGAAGACGTCGTTGTCGGCGTAAAGCCGGGCGATACGCTCGCGAACGTTCCCACGCCGCAGTCCAAAACGGGATATACCGTCGTTTGGGACGTCCAAGATTTCGATAATATTCAAGAAAATATCGTTGTAAACGCGGTAGCGACGGCGAATACCTATACGATTACTTACGACGCAGGCGAAGGTACGGTTACGCCTTTAACGCAGGACGTAATTTTTGATGACGAAGCAACGCTGGCAACGCCTACGCGGGAAGGATACGATTTCACGGGTTGGACGTATAACGGCAGCGTCGTGCTCAGCGGGAAGTGGACGATCGCGGAAAACGTAACGCTCCAAGCGCAGTGGGTTAAGAAGGTCGTAAAGACTTATACGGTAACCTTTATGCAGGCGGGACAAACCGCTCAGGTGTTTGAGGGCATAGAAGAAAATACGGCGTTTACGAACGTGCCCGAAACGCAAGCAAAGACGGGATATACGGTGGTCTGGAATCCCGCGCATTTGGAAAAACTCTCGAATATAACCGAAAACGTGGTGGTGGAAGCGATTGCAACGCCGAACACTTATACGATTACGTATGACGCAAACGGCGGTACTCTTTCCACACCGTCCAAAACGGTAACCTACGATAGCGCGATCGGGGAAATGGCAACGCCCGAAAGAGAAGGCTATATTTTCGACGGCTGGGAATATAACGGAACGGTTTATACCGCGACGAGCGTATGGAACATTGCAGGCGGCGCGACCTTTACGGCACGGTGGACGGATAACAGACCAAACGTCTCCGTTACGTTTATCAATACGGACGGCAGCTCTACCGTAAAGACGGTGAAAGTTGGCGATGCCCTGACGGATATACCCGCGATTAAAGAGAAAACGGGCTATGCGGTAGATACGAAATGGTATTCTAATCAAGCATATACGGCGGAAGCGGACTTTACGAGTATTACCGATACAATGACGGTATATGCGAAAGCAACGGCAATCGTTTATACGATTACTTACGACGCGGGTGAAGGCACGGTTACGCCTTTGACGCAGGAAGTGGCTTTCGATAGCGAAATAACGCTGCCAACGCCTACTTGGGAAGGGTATAATTTCAGCGGTTGGATGCTTGGAGGAACGACGGCGGTGCTCAGCGGAAAGTGGACGATTGCGGACCACGTAACGATCCAAGCGCAGTGGACGCAGATTTCAAACACGTATTCGGTAACCTTTATTCAAGCGGGAGAAACCCCTCAGGTATTCAATGACATTGAAGAAAACGCGGAGTTCACGAGTATCCCCGAGACGCAGGCAAAGAAGGGATATACGGTCGTTTGGAACCCTGCGCATTTGGAAAAACTCTTGGATATAACCGAAAACGTCGTGGTGGAAGCAATCGCCATGCCGAACACCTATACGATTACGTATAATGCAAACGGCGGTACGGTTTCCAAGCCGTCTAAATCGGTAACCTATGGCGAGGCAATCGGGGAAATGGAAGTGCCTGAAAGGGAGGGCTACCTATTTGACGGTTGGATGTACAATGAGACGATTTGCAGCGCAGCGAGCGTATGGAATATTGCAAGCGATGCAACGTTCACCGCGCAGTGGACGGATAACAGAGAAGCCGTCTCCGTTACCTTTATCAATACAGACGGTAACGCTACCGTTATGACGGTGAAGTTCGGCGACGCTCTGACGGACATTCCAACGATTAAAGAGAAAACGGGTTACACGGTAGATACAAAATGGTATGCCAATCCAGCTTGCACGGCGGAAGCGGACTTTACGAGTATTACCCATACAATGACGGTACATGCGAAAGCAACGGCGAATACCTATACCATCACTTACGACGCAGGCGAAGGTACGGTTACGCCTTTAACGCAGGACGTGATTTTTAACAACGAAGTAACGCTGGCAACGCCTATGCGGGAAGGATATAATTTCAGCGGTTGGGTATTGCAAGATACTACGACGGCAGTGCTCAGCGGAAAGTGGACGATTGCAGACAGCGTAACCATCCAAGCGCAGTGGGCGGAAATTGGCGTGGAAAAGGTTACGGTTACCTTTAATCAGGCGGGGTGCGATCCCGTGTACGTACAGGTGGTGAAAGGCGGAAGCTTAACGGCAGAGCA